>DASQVN010000026.1:0-3438 GCA_035640755.1 Rhodopila sp. | reverse complement strand
TTCACCTGACTGATACCATCGCGGATGCTCTCGGTCTCCTTTCCCGTCCCATCAGCCCCGACACCCTAATCCGTCTCGCTCGCCGGAAGACCGGGCTGCGCGATTTCGGCGAAACGCGCTTCATCGGCCCCCTTTCCCTGCTGCTGCATGCTTATGCGACAGAATCACAACTCGGTGTAGTCGGGCGCAGCGCGACACGGTGGGACGTCGTGCGCTTCCTGTCCAACCTCCTGCTGATCCAGGACGCGGCCACGCGGGAGCCGGAGATCACCCAGGCGCCGATCCGCCAGCCCATCTTCATCACCGGCCTGCCCCGCAGCGGCACCACCTTCCTGCACCGGCTGATGTTCATCGATCCTGTGAACCGCGCGCCGGCGGTGTGGGAGACGATCTACCCGTCGCCCTTCTATGGAACGAAGGAACAACGCATCGCCAAGGTCGCGCGGCAGCTGAAGGCGTTCGAGTGGCTGGCACCCGAATTCCGCGCACTTCATCCGCTGGAGGCAACGTCGCCGCAGGAATGCAGCGAGATCACCGCGCACGTCTTCCGGAGCCTGCGATTCGATACGACCTACCACATTCCGTCCTATCGAAACTGGCTGGATGCCGACGTCACGCACCATCTTCCCGCCTATCGCTTCCACAAGCGCTTCCTGCAGTTCCTGCAGTACCAGGACGGAACCGAGCCGCGCTGGGTGCTGAAATGCCCCGAGCATCTGTTCGCCCTGCAGGTCATCCGCGCAGTCTACCCCGACGCACGCCTGATCTTCGTGCATCGCGACCCGGTGAGGGTGCTGCTGTCGCAGGCGCGCCTGACCGAGGTGCTGCGCCGCCCGTTCACGCGCCGGGTCGATCCCCTGGACCTGGGGCCGATGGAAAGCCGCCGCTGGCTGGACGGGGCTCGGCGAATGATGGCAGCCGGCGACGATGCAGGCTTTGAAGAGCCGATCTGCCATGTTCATCACATGGACTTGATAAGTGATCCGGTCAGCACGGTGGAAGGCGTGTACCGTCATTTCGACCTGCCGTTCGAACCCTCCACCGCGGCTGCGATCGATGCCTATGTGTCCGCCCGCCCCCGTGGCGGCTACGCGGAGCACCACTACGATTTTACCGATCACGGATTGGATGAGCAGCAGGAGCGGGCACGCTTCCGCCCCTACATGGTCCGGTTCGGCATCACCGCGGAAACCACCGCCAGGCGCCATGTCCCGGCGGCGGCAGCGCCGGAGGATGCCGAAACCGTATCAAAAGCCGGCTAGCATTGTGATCGTTCGGGTCGGCCATCAGAAAACCTGAAGGACGCACCCAAACATGGGATACCAGTGTGACCCGCACCATCGAACAGGGCGGCATCAGCGGATCACGCTATGCGCGGAAGGACCGGGGACCTCAGTTGCAAGTGGCAGTCTGGCGCGCATAGCCCCAGGTCGTGCCCTGGGGACCCGGCGGACAGTGCACCCGGATGTCGACCACCATCGCCTCGGGCGGCACGTTCACCCGCGACTGCGCCGCCGCCCCGATCGGCAATGACGGCCCGAGCTCGCTTGCCTCCACATAGTTCCGCACGCTGCGCATCCGCGCGGTCCGCAGATTGTCGGGAACGCCAGAGGTGTCCGTGACATTGACCTGCATCAGATGCGGGTCGAGCAGCGATTCGGTTACGCTGGCGACCAGATAGGCGCCATCGACAGTCAGATCGGCGCCGCGCGGGACGAAAAGCGCGGGCTCGGGCAGGATCACCCGTGCCCCGTCGGCGGCATTGTCGACGGTGACCTGACGGCTGGCAATCTGCGGCGAGAGGTTGGTCTGCAGCCGTTGTTGCAGGTGCCGTGCCGCATACCGCGTGGGGTCTGCGCAGCCAGCCAGCATCACCAGCAAACCCGCCACGATGATCGTCCTGGAGGAGAGCATTGAACCGCCCCTATGGAGGTGAATACCACGGTCTGTGTCGGGTCCACGAAGCGGAGCGGCAAGTCACGTTTCGGTTCAGCGCCTGCGGCGGCGCAGCCGTTTGGCATTGGCAGTCGCCTTGCTGTGCCAAGGCGCCAGCAGCGCGGCGGCTGAGGCAGGCGGCCAGGAGGCAGCCCTGTGGGCCGTCTGCAGCGCGGCGGCTGCCTTCTCCCGCACCATGCGGCGGTATTCAGCCGGTGTGCAGGTGCCCGCGGCCATCATGGCCGTGCGCAGCGCAATGGTCTGGGCTGAGGCGATGCCAAGGCTGGTCAGCATCGCCGGCAGGGTCTGCTTGGTACGGCGTTTTCTCATCCCCGGTATATGGTGCCGGCGCCGCGTGTTGTAGATGGCACGCGCACGAGGATTCGTGCCACGCCTGGCTGCTGGAGGTCAGAACTGAAATGATAGCACTCCGCAGTAACGTGATGCGCGCTACTTGCGACCCTTCCGCGCAATGAATTCGGGAAACGCATCCTCAGCCTTCGCACCGCGCATGACGTGCGTGGTGTAGTGCTTCTCCGCCGCGAACTGCCCCTCCAGACCCTGGCCGAGCTGTTCCAACATCAACGCCTTTATGCCCATGACGGCGCCGCGGTGGTTGCCTGCGATCATCCTCGCCAGCCACATGGTCTTCGCCCGCAGCTCGGCCCGCGGCACCAGGTGGTTCAGCAGGCCGATCCGGTACGCTTCCTCGGCCTCCACCACGCGGGCGCTGAACAGAAGCTCCTTCGCGATCGGCCATCCCACCTGGTTCGGCAGCGTCCACGTGCTGTTGATCCGGCCGTACGCCGCGGCCAGGAAGCGGAACTTCGTCGCCTCGCAGCCCACACGCATATCGAGCGAGGATGACAGCACCGCCGCACCGCCATAGGCCAGCCCGTTCATCATTCCGATCGTCGGTTTGCGGCAGGCCGACAGTTCGTATGACCAGCGCGGATTGCTCATCCTGTCGAGCTCTTCCGGGGTATAGCGCCGATCGTCCTCCCGCTGTTCGTGGATGTCGCCGCCGGCGGAAAAGGCCCGCTCGCCCGCGCCGGTGATGACGATGCAGCCGATGTCCTCGTCCGCGTCCAGCACCTTCACCGCGTCTGCCAGTTCGCGGCAGAGTTGGCGATTCATCGCGTTCAGCACGTCAGGCCGGTTCAGCGTGACAATGCCCGCCCCGTCTTCCCGATCCACCAGCACGAAGTCATAGGCCATGGCGCAATCCTCCCGCGCGGGAGCCTACGGCGCGCGGCGCACGAAGCCAATCAGCCCGAACCCGATGGCCGGGTCGCCGGCCAAGCGGCCAGAGCCGCATCCCCGTCCCGGACGCCCAGCCGGCCACAGGCCGTCGATTGCGCGTGAGGCAACGGCAGGGGCACCCGATCCGCGGGAACCAACGGCTTGCCGCGCGCCCGGATTTGCGGTGTCCTGCACGGGACGGAGGGAACCCCGCGATGCAATGGAAGACGCGCGAGATCGGCAAGACCGGGCTGATGGTCA
>DASQVN010000025.1:0-9941 GCA_035640755.1 Rhodopila sp. | reverse complement strand
AATCCGCATCAGCCTTGCGGCAGCGGACTGGCACCGATGACCCAGGGATGCGCGACAAGAAATACCACCCAGAGAATGGCGCCAACCGCCAGCGGCATCCAACCAATCTCGGCGAATGCCAGATGATTGCGGCGCCCGGCCACGGCGCCGAACGGCAGGATGGATGTCGAGGCGGCGAAGCGCTGCCAGCCCTCGCGGTCGCGCGCCGCCACCTTGGCGTCTATCGACGGCATACCGGCCAGCGCGGTGACCAGGAACGCACCGAAGAACAGGACCGATGCGACATCGCCGTTGCCGAGAACATGCACGCCCGCCCACAGCGCAAAGGACCAAAGCATCGGATGGCGCGTGATCCGCAATATTCCGCGCGGGTGCTGGCGCAACGCGGTCTCCTGGCCGACGGCGGTCGGGTTGCGCGCCATGATCGCGGCGACGAACAGGATGCAGGCGGGCAGCATTGCCAGGACCAGCAACCAGCCCAGCCAGGGCGGCGCGGTCCACAGTCCGACATACGGCGCGTGGTTGTAGGCAATGATCAGCAGCACGATCGCCACGATCGACGTGACCGAAAATGCAACGCGGAATCCGGTGTCCCCAATTCTCTCGACCAGCGTGGTGCGCAGCGACGTGCCGGCGATCCCGACGTGGCATCCGATCCAGAACAGAACTGCCGCCGCAAGCCACGCCATGCCTGCCCCCTGTCCTGCGGCGCAAGCCGGTGCACCTGGCCCATGCTGCCCGACGGGCTGCACCGGTTGCCCCCGTCAGCTCGCCCCTGTCAGCGGGACGGTAGCACGGTCTGCAGGGCCTGCGCCATGCCGGCGCGAAGCAGAGCCGGGACGCTCAGCACCGATCCTGTAAGTGGACCCAGCACCAGGGTTCGTTGCCGGCCCAGCGCCCGCAGTGCCTGGCGGGCGACGCGGTCCGGGCTCTGGGCACCGAATGGCGTGGCGCCGAAGCCGGAGCGTTCGGCGAATCGGCTGCGCGTCGCGGTCGGGCAGACAGCGAGCACTGCGATGGGGCGGGTGGCGAGTTCGGCGGCCAGTGCCTCGGTCAACGACAGGGTGAAGGCCTTGGATGCGGCATAGGTCGCCAGCCGGGGCGTCGGCACGAACCCGAGGCTGCTGGACACCACGATCAGCCCGGCGCGGTGCCCGGAGTCCTCGGCACGGGCGATCATGCCGGGCAGCAGGCGGTGGATCAGCACGAGGGATGCGGTGACGTTGACCGCCACCGTGTTGCGCAGCGCGGTTTCGCTGGCAGACAGGAAGTCGCCATAGGAACCGGTGCCCGCGTTGCAGATCAGCAGGTCGATCGCCGCGCGTTCGGCGGCGGCACAGACGGCATCCAGCCCCTCATTGGCGGAGAGATCGGCCTGGACGACCTCGACCGGGCGGCGGCTGCCGAGCATCGTGGCCTGGCGGGAGAGCGCGTCCTGGTCGCGGCCGGTCAGCACGAGGGCGCAGGACGAGGGCAGCGCGTGGGCGAACGAGGCGCCGATGCCGCTGCTGGCGCCGGTGATCAGGGCGGCGCGCGGAATGACTTGCATCTGGACCATGCGGGGCATCTGGTGCCAGGGGCGGAGGGCGGTAGATGGCGCCGCCGGCGCCGAGGCATGAATTTCCAGTGCATGGTGACGGATCGATGGGCCGGCGCGGCTTGCCGGCCGGCCCCGTGATCACACATCGCAGGGACAAGAACACAGGCGAGGAAACTGTCATGCACAGCCTGGCGCCGCGCCGTTGGGCGCGCCTGATGCCGGCGATCTTCGTCGCCTACAGCTTCGCCTATGTGGACCGCGCCAATTTCGGCTTCGGCGCCGCAGCCGGCATGGCGAACGACCTGCAGATCAGCGGACAGACGAATGCGCTGCTGGGCGCGCTGTTCTTCCTCGGCTACTTCCTGTTCCAGGTGCCGGGGGCGATCTACGCCGAACGGCACAGCGCCAGGCGGCTGGTGTTCTGGAGCATGATCGCCTGGGGCGTGCTGGCCTCGGCGACCGGGCTGCTGCACGATGTCGGGCTGCTGATGCTCGACCGCTTCCTGCTGGGGGTGGTGGAGAGTGCCGTGCTGCCGTGCATGCTGATCCTGCTGTCGCACTGGTTCACGCGGGCGGAGCGGTCACGGGCCAATACGCTGCTGATCCTGGGCAACCCGATCACCGTGCTGTGGATGTCGGTGGTGTCGGGCTATCTGGTGGATCTGGCCGGCTGGCGCGGGATGTTCATCATCGAGGGCGTGCCCGCCATCCTGTGGGCGTTCGCCTGGCTGCGCCTGGTCGACGACGAACCGGGCAGCGCCGCCTGGCTCGGCCCTGACGAGGCCGCGGCGGTGACCTGGCAGCTTGTGCAGGAGCAGAAGGATGTTGCGCCGGTGCGGGACTACCCGGCCGCCTTCCGCACGCCTGCGGTATGGCTGCTGGCGGCGCAGTACCTGTTCTGGAGCATCGGCATCTACGGCTTCATCCTGTGGCTGCCGACAATACTGAAGACCGGATCCTCGGCCGGGATCGTCGCGGTGGGATGGCTGTCGGCGGTGCCGTACCTGGTAGCTTCGCTGTTGATGCTGGCGGCGTCATTCGTGTCGGACCGGACGCTGGTCCGGCGCGGCGTGGTCTGGCCGTTCATGCTGATCGGAGCCGTGGCGCTGTACGGATCCTACCGCACGGGGGGCGGCAACTACTGGCTGGCGTACGGACTGCTGGTGATCGCGGGAGCGGTGATGTACGCGCCGTACGGGCCGTTTTTCGCGTGGATCACCGAGTTGCTCCCGCGCAACGTGGCCGGCGGCGCGATCGCGCTGGTGAACAGCTTCGGGGCGCTCGGGTCCTTCATCGGGACCTATGTCGTGGGATTCCTGCACGGGGCGACCGGGAATGACGATGCGTCATTCCTGTTCATGGCCGGCAGTCTGGCGGTGGCGACGGTGCTGACGTTGGCCGTGCGCCAGCCGCGGACGGGGGTGGTCAGCGGCGTTCCCGCGGGGTGAACGGAGGGGACTGTGCGGCCTGCTGCGGCGAAGGCGCCTGAGCCGCCCGTTGGCGCGCGTGCCGGCCCGGCAGCATGCGCCACAGGACATCATCACGCAGGACGAAATGGTGGAACAGGGCCGCGGCAGCGTGACCGGCCGCCACAACGATGATGGTCCAGCCGACGAATGCGTGGATGTCGCCAACCAGTTCATGGGCGGGCTTGGAAAACGGGGCGATCGGCGGAGGAATTGGCAGGCCGAAGAAGCTCATGGCCTCATTGCCCGACCAGCGCAGGAGAAAGCCGAGGACCGCCTCGGAGGCAAGCAGCGCGTACAGCAGGTAGTGGACGGCCTTCGATGCGATCTCCACCCAGCCGGAAACGACGGACGCGATCTGATGGCCCGGAATCAGGCGCCAGGCGATGCGGACGGCCACGACGCCGGCGAGGATGATGCCGAACGACATGTGGACGACGATCATCAGATCCTTGGTCGACCGCGGCATGAAATCCCAGAGTTGCGACAGGGCGAACTGCATGAGCACGAGCAGCACGGTCAGCCAGTGCAGCGCGATGGCGACGTTGTCGTAGCGCGTGCGGTCGTCGCCGACGGCGATCTGTGTGGCCGTGACGACGTCCCGCGTGGCGTGGACGGGCATTCAAAACCTCCTGCTCCGGTTGGCGGCCGAGATGGCGCACCCGCGTCTGCCTGCATTACACATATTGCAACGGCCGGTGCCAGCACGAACGGGAACCCAGCAGGAGGCGGTCAGGCCCAGGGATCGACGATGATCTTCGCGTGCCGCTCGGGGTTTGCCAGTTCGGCGAAGGCGTTGCCGACCCCATCGAGGCCCACGGTGCCGGTAATCAGCGGAGTGACGTCGATCCGGCCCTCCGCGATATGGTGCAGGCTCTCGGCGAACTCCTGCGGCGTGTAGGCCAGGACGAACTGGACGTTGAGTTGCTTGACGATGCCGAAGAACGGCTCGACGCGGTCGGTTTCCATGCACACCCCGACCACCACGACCCGGGCCGCGGGCGGCGCGCCCTCCAGGATCTGCTGGATCACACCGGGGATGCCGACGCATTCGAAGATCACGGCGGGGCGCAGGCGGGGGCCGAGGCCGAAGAGCTGGGCGTAGCGGCTCGGGTTGAAGCCCTCGGGCGTGGCCTGCTGCCGCCAGGTCTCATAGGGCGACGTGTCGGCGGGGTTGACGACGATGTCGGCGCCCATCTTCTCTGCCAGGGCGCGGCGGGCCGGCGAGTAGTCGGCGGCGATGATGGGGGCGGCGCCTTGGACCTTCAGGCTGGCGATGACCGCGAGGCCGACCGGGCCGCAGCCTACGACGAGGGGGATGTCCTCCGGGCCGAGGCGCGCCATCTGGACGGCGTGCCAGCCGACGGCAATCGGCTCCGTCAGCGCGGCCTTCCCAGCCGGCAGACCGTTCGGTACGGGGAGGATCATGCGGTCGGCCAACGGCATGTACTGAGCAAAGCCGCCGGCAATGTCATTGGAATAGCCGATGCCCTGCACTGTGTTGCCGGCCAAGGTCAGCGGCATCGAGCAGACCAGCGTGCCGGGGGCGAGGCGCGGCTGCGTGCCGGGGCCGTAGTCCACAACCTCGCAGCAGAATTCGTGGCCCATCACCACGTCCCTGTCCGGGTCCATGGACCAGCGGTTGCCAGCCCTTGTCGCGAGGTTGACGAATTGGCGCGTGTGCTTGGCGGCGTGCAGGTCGGAGCCGCAGATGCCGCAGGCGCGGGTCTTCACCAGGACCTGACCCTCAACCGGGACCGGATCCGGCAGCGTATCGACGACCATGGCTCCGCGGCGGAACACGGCTGCGCGCATGACGACCCTCCCCTGTTGCGTTGGTTACCGCACAGTAGCGTGCCCCGCGCGGGCGGCAAGGGTGCCGCGTTTCAACGCAGGCGCATCGGCCAGGAGCGATCTTCCAGCGCATCGAGCGCGGCATCGACCAGCAGGCGCGGCAGGCGGAATGGCAGGCGGGGGCGTTTCGGGGCGAAGCGGCGGGCCCTGGCGCGGTCGCCGCCGAGCTGGCGGACGAGTTCATCGACGGTGGAGAAGGCGTCGATCAGGCCGAGGGTCATTGCCTGCTCGCCTAGCATATAGCCGCCGTCGAACAATTCTTCGTCCGGGGCCTTGAGGCGGTTGCCGCGGCGGGATTTCACCCAGACGACGAAGCGGGCGTGTAGCTTGTCCATCAGGTCCTTGGCGAAAGCGACGTCCTCGGGCTTTTCCGGGCTGAACGGGTCGAGGCGGGCCTTATTGCGGCCGGCGGTATAGAGGCGGCGCTCGACGCCGATGCGGTGCAGCAGGCCCGGGAAGCCGAAGCCGCCGCCGATGACGCCAATGGAGCCGACGATGCTCATGGGGTTGGCGTGGATCTCATCGCCGGCACAGGCGAGCCAATAGCCGCCGGAGGCGCCGACCTCGCGGATCACGGCGTGGACGCGCACCCCGGCGTGGTCGGCGTGGGTGCGGATCATCTGGGCGATCACGTCGGACTGGACGGGGGAGCCGCCGGGGCTTTCGATGTCCAGGATAATCGGGCGGCGGCGGGCGGAAGCGAAGGCCTTCTCGATCACCGGGCGCATGGCGTCGGCGTTGAGGAAGCCGGGCCGGGCGGCGATGATGCCGTGCAGGACGATGACGTTGAGCCGGGGGCGGCGCCACGGCAGCAGGCTTGTGGTCACGTAAGGCGGCTCCTGATCTCGGCCAGTCCGTGCAGCGCGGTGCCGTCGGCGGCGAAGTTGGCGGGGTCGAGCCAGGCGGCCAGGGCGTCGCGCCGCAACGGCCACTCGTCTCCGACGATGCTGTAATAGTCTGTATCGCGCAGATGGCCCTTTTGCACCATGTGGGCGCGCAGGCGGCCTTCATAGGTGAAGCCGAGGCGTTCGGCGGCGCGTTGGGAGGGGGCGTTGAGGGCGTTGCACTTCCAGACCAGGCGGCGGTAGCCGAGGTCGTCGGCGGCGAGTTTCAGCAGGAGGTAGATTGCCTCGGTGCCGGCGCGGGTGCGCTGCATGCGGGGGCTGAACCAGATGCCGCCGAGCTCGATGGATGCGTGGCGGGGCTGGATGTCCATGAGGGCGAGCCAGCCGGAGGCCTCGCCGGTGGTGATGGGGCGGACGGTCCAGAACATCGGGTCGTGGGTGGCGGCAAGGTCGGCGACGTGGCGGGCCATGGCGTCCTGGGAAACGAATGGGCCATAGCCGAGGTAGGTCCAGCTTTCATCCGCTCCTTGGGCGGCCTGCCAGAGTTCAGCGGCGTGGCGGCGGTGCAACGGTTCGAGCACCGCGTAACGGCCGCGGATTGGGATGCGGGCGGGAAGCGGACGGGATGTGGTATCGACGGGCGGGCCGAGTGGCGGGGACATGGCGGATTCCTTCCTGGTTTGGGATAGGGTGACCCGTGTGGCGCCCGACGCAAGGCCGTTGCCATCCGGGCGTCCGGTCCGGGTGCGATCTACTGATCTGGGGAATGAGCATGCTACGCAGAGCAATCCTGGCCGCCGCGGCTGCCGCGGTGTTCGCCGGCCCGGCGCTGGCCGCCACGACGCATTACACCGCACGCCTGTCCGGTCAGCGTGAGGTGCCGAAGACCGACAGCAAGGGCACCGGCACGTTCGACGCCACGTTCGACACGAAAACGAAGCAATTGAACTATACGCTGACCTTCGACGGGCTGAGCGGGCCTGCAACGGCGGCGCATCTGCACGGGCCAGCGGCGCGGACGGAGACGGCGGGCGTTGTGGCGCCTCTCGGAGACAAGAATCCGACCAGCCCGGTTACCGGCACACTGACGCTGACCGATGAGCAGGCGAAGATGCTACGGGGCGGGAAGCTGTACGCCAACGTGCATACACAGGCGAATCCGGCGGGTGAAATCCGCGGGCAGGTCGTGCATGCGTCGCGGAAGAAGCCGGCGGCGGCGGAACCGGCCAACAAGTCCTGAGCAGGGCCTGGAGCGCCTCGGGCCGCGATGTGGTCCGGGGCGTTTCGGGGGTTCGTTGCCAAAGGGCCATGACGTCTGTAAGACAGGCATATGGTCCGCGGGCTGGATGCGAACCTGATATCGAATTGGCGCGTGATTCACGCCGCCCGCTGGCGATCACGCTTTGAAGGGGGAAACGCATGATTCGCCGCCGCCAGCTTATTCAGGTATCCGCGGCTGCCGCGGCTGCTCCATTGGCCGCGCCGGGCATCGTGGAGCGGGCCAACGCACAGTCGGCGTTCGACTGGAAGCAGTGCAAGGGGCAGAGCATCGAGGTCAACTTCCAGCTCTCGCCGCGCGGTGACCTGATCAAGCGCAACCTCTCGAAGTTCGAGGAGCTGACCGGCATCAAGGTCGGGTTCGAGCAAATCCCCGAGCAGCAGCAGCGGCCGAAGGTGGCGATGGAGATGGCGACGGGGCACCCCAGCTTCGACGTGGTGAATGTGGGGATGCACGTGCAGAAGCGCCTAGTGGAGAAGGCGAACTGGATGGAGGATCTGCGGCCCTTCGTTGCCGACAGGAACCTGACGAGCCCGGACTTCGACATGGCAGATTTCAGCGCGCCGTCGATGGCGGTGGCGACCGGGCCGGACGGCAAACTGAACGTGCTGCCGAACAACCAGGACCTGTTCATCATCTTCTACAACAAGGAGCTGTTGTCGCAGAAGGGCTTCAACGGACCGCCGAAGACGTTCGATGAGCTGGCGACGATGGCGCACGCGCTGACCGAGCCGTCGAAGCAGGTGTACGGCTTCGTCGGGCGCGGGCTGAAGAATGCGAATGTTGTGCTGTATGACAGCTTCCTGCTGGGCTGGGACCAGGAGACGGTCACACCCGACGGCAAGAAGCTGCTGACCGACACGCCGGCGGCGATCGAGGCGGCGAAGCTGTATCAGAAGCTGATGCGGGAATGCGGGCCGCCGGGGAATATCGGTTTCAACTGGAACGAATGTCAGACGACCTTCATGCAGGGTCGAGGGGCGATGTGGTGGGACGGGATCGGCTTCTCGGCGCCGCTGCTGGACAAGACGAAATCGAAGGTGGTGGACAAGGTCGGGTTCGCGCCGGTACCGGCCGGGCCGACGGCACATAACTGCGCGACGTTCATCGAGGGCATCGGCATCCCGGCCGCGGCGAAGAACAAGAAGGCGGCCTGGCTGTTCCTGCAGTGGGTCGATGGCAAGGAGATGCAGGGCGAGGTGCTGCGCACCGGCTCCGGCACGCCCGCGCGCCTGTCGGTGTATCAGCGGGAGGACCTTATCAAGGCGAGCAGCTTCCCGCGCGAATGGTTCGAGACGACCGCGGCCAGCCTGAAGATGGCGCGTCCGGGGCTGCCGGTGATCGTGCCGGTGACAGAGTTCCGCGACACGCTGGGGGTGGGGCTGACCAACATTGTTGGTGGGGCGGATCCGGCGGCGGAGCTGCGGAAGGCGACGGCGGCGTTCCAGCCGGTGCTCGACAAGTCGAACGAGGCCTGAGTGGTCGGTGCTGCTGCCGGGTATATTACACCAGCAGAATGGGCATCAGCAGAAATGGACGGCAAGCCACACCGTCGGCTCAGTGGCCGCTGTTCTGGTGACGCGATGGACGCGATGGGCGGGGATCAACATGTGGTCGCCGGGCCTGAGATCGCGCTCGCCTTCCCCGTCGATCCATAGGGTTGCCGAGCCGCGCAGCAGCAGTACCCATTCGTCGTGCGCCTGGTCGTGGGGTGTCTCGGGTGGAGTGGCCTGGCCGGTTGAGATAATCCGCTCGATCCGGACGCCCGGGCGCGAAACTAGTTCAGTGAATTGCTCTTCCGGCAACCGCGTTGGGAGATCGTCGAAGAGATTGGGCAAGGGGCACCTCCGGTTTGAGCATTGATTCGAACGCACAGGTGGTAGGTCCAGCCACGATCGCAGGGAAGATGCGGCGACGCGGACGGGGGGTGGCCGGGTCAAACCCCATATGCATTCAGATAAGTCGGCGGAGGAGAACAGGCTTGTCCGCGCGCCGTGCTCTCGCTCCGCATGGCCGGCCGCCGAGCCGGCTATCGGCGTCGCAACGGTCGTGCGTGGATGGCCGGGTCGAGCCCGGCCATGACGAGTACGAAACAGCGGCAGCAGCCATTGCCCCCACGGCAGCAACAATTCTCTCCCGTGGAGCCTATCCTGATGGGTATGGGGTCGAACCCGGCCATGGCGGTGGCCGGGTGCTGGGTTCAGAACGGCATCAGGATGTCGAACATCTGCTGGCCCCAGCGGGCGCGCTGCAACTCGGTCAGGGTGCCGCGGCCGCCGTAGGCGATGCGGGCCTCGGCCATGCGGTCGTGCTGGACCGTATTGTCGGAGGCGATGTCCTGCGGGCGGATGACGCCAGTGACGCGCAGCTCGCGCAGCTCGCCGTTCACCATGAACTCCTGGCTGGCGGCCACGGCCAGGTTGCCGTTGGGCAGCACCTGGGTGACGATGCCGGCGAGCCGGAGGGTGACGGCCTCGGTGCGTTGGATCTGGCCGGTGCCGACGTTCTTGTTCTCGCTGTTCAGCGACACCAGGGAGGACGCAGTGACCGTCTTGGGCAGCAGCTTCTCCAGGCCGAAGAAGTTGGGCATGCCGGCGGTTTCCTGGCCGGTGCGGTCCGCCGAAGTGCTGTTCTTCAGGTTGGCGCCGTCGTTCATGTTGACCAGGACGGTAACGATGTCGCCCACCTGCGCCGCGCGCTGATCCTTGAAGAAGGCGCGGGAACCGGCGCGCCAGAGCGCGTTCGCCTCCTTCGGCGCAGGCTCCCGCGCCGGCATCGGTAGGGAGATCGGGCGCCAGGACGGGTCCTTTGTCGGGTCGCCGGACGGCGTCATCTTGGGATCGCGCCCGACCTCGGAGAGGCGGCTCAGGGTGCCGCAGGCACTCAGCAGGCAGGTGCACAGGATTAGGCTGGAGGCCATGCGAATACCTCGCATGATCATTGCTCCCCCTGCCCCG
>DASQVN010000024.1:0-4019 GCA_035640755.1 Rhodopila sp. | reverse complement strand
CCGGGGCTCGTCGCCGCCTGCATCCTGTGCGTGCAGCTCGCCTGGAACGACTTCCTGTTCGCCGCGGTGCTGACGAACAATGCGACGCGGACGCTGCCGGTTCTGATGGCCGCGTTCTCAGGCGGGGATACCGGCGTGGATTGGGGCGGGATGACCGCATCCGGGGTGCTGGTGATTCTGCCGGTGATCGTGTTTGCGTTCCTGGCGCAGCGGCATCTGGTGGCGGGGCTGTCGTCGGGGGCGGTGAAGGGGTGACGGCACTTGCAGGCCCCGACAAGGAAGCGTTCGACATCCACGAGATTTTCCGCCGCCTGCGCGTGGCGTGCGCGCAGCTGCCCCAGGCGGCGATGTTCCAGCTTCGTGGCGAAGGCTACGACACGCCATACGAGCAGCTTGTCGCCAGCCTGGTCAGCGCGCGGACGCTGGACGAAACCACCATTCCTGTCTGTCGCCGGCTTTTTGCCCGTGCACGCACGCCCGCGGCGATGGCGGCGCTGGATGAAGCGGAACTGATCGCCCTGCTGCGGGGTGCCACCTTTCCGGAGCCGAAGGCGCGCGACATTCGTGCCCTGTCCCGTGCGATTCTGGAACGTCACGGCGGCAAGGTTCCGGACACGCTGGAGGGTCTGACCGGGTTCCGCGGGGTCGGTCCGAAGGTTGCGGCGCTCACCCTGGCGGTTGGCTTCGGCAAGCCGGCAATCTGCGTGGACATCCATGTCCACCGCGTGACCAATCGCTGGGGCTATGTCGCCGAGCCGACGCCCGAGCGCACGGCGGTGGCCCTGGCGGAGAGGCTGCCACAGCAGTACTGGATCGAAATCAACGAACGTCTGGTGCCATTCGGCAAGCATGTCTGCACCGGGCCACGGCCGAAATGTCCGATCTGCCCGCTGCTGTCCATGTGCCGGCAGGTTGGCGTGGATCGGGCAGGTTCACCCTCCCGCACCCCCGGGCGCCGCATGCGGCGGGGTTGATCCGGTCCCTTCCTGGTCGGAAGATCACCCCTGCGAAGCCGACTGGCTTCGATGACAACAGGGGGAATCATGAACGTCCTGACCCGGCGTCACCTGCTGACCACGTCCGCCGCTGCGGCCCTCCCTCTGCCGGCCATCGCCCAAGCCAAGCCCGAGAAGCTGGTTTATGTCGGCGACAACGGTCCGTGGCATTTCGTCCTACAGGAGGAAGTCGCGCCGGCGTTCGAGAAGGCCACCGGTATCCCGGTCGATTTCACGCTGCTGCCCACCGACCCGTGGACTGCGCGGCTGAAGGCCGAGCTGGGGTCGGGGTCCAGCGGGATCGACGTGGCGCAGTGGTCGGTGGGGATGGCGGGCTGGATCAGCGGACACATGCTGGACCACGAGGCGCTGGCCGGCGAGATCATGGCCAAGGACCCAGCGTGGGACTGGGCGGATTTCCTGGCCGGCAGCAAGCGGGCCGCGACCTATGAAGGCAGGATGGCCGGCATTCCCTACCGCATCACCACAGGGATCATGCACTACCAGAAGGCGCTGCTGCAGCAGGCCGGCATTACGGAGTTGCCGCAGACCTTCGAAGAGTTGCGAAAGGCGGCAATCGCAACGAATACGCCGCCTAACCGTTATGGGTTCGGCATGTCGAGCCGGCAGGGGCCGGCGATCCTCAGCGCCTTCCTGCCCTGGCTGTATTCGTGTGGCGGCAATCTGCTGGACTTCAAGACCGGTGAAATCCTGATCAACAACGAAAGGGGCGTGGCGGCGCTGGAGTTCTGGGCTGGGCTGGTGACCAAGGACAAGGTGGTGCCGCCAGAGTGCATGACATGGGATTTCGATGAAATCGTTGCCGGCGGGCAATCAGACCGTTACGCGATGGCGGAAACCTTCGCGCCCTATGGCACGCTGATCAACGACCCGAAGCTGTCGAAGACCGGCGGCAAGTGGAACTGGGACACGGTGCCGGGACAGACCGCGAAATCGCAAAGCCGCACCTGGGTCGACGGGCATTCCCTGTCGGTGCCGAAATATACGAAGAACCGCGACTGGGCGCTGCAGTTCATCCACATGGCGACCAGCCAGGGTTTCATGCGCCGCTCCATGATCCGCGGCAACGCGCCGCCGCGCGGCTCTGTCCTGCGTGACCCGGAGATGGTGGAGCGGATCGGCTGGCCGCCGGTGGCCGCCGCCGCGATCGAGACCGGGATTCCCACCCCGGCCCAGCCGGTGTTCAGTACGCTGCAGCTTTCGCTGCGCAGCGGGCTCTCCCAGGCGGTGCTGGGCCAAAAGACGCCGAAGCAGGCGTTGGACGCGGTGGCCGAGGACTGGCACCGCGGCCTGCGCCGAGCGGGGTATGGACGATGAGGCGGCGGGAGCTACTGGCGGCGGCGCTGGCGATGCCGGCGATCGCGCGCGCCCAGTCGAAACCGGAGAAACTGGTGTTTGTCGGCGACAACGGCCCGTGGCACTGGTGCCTGGTCGAGGAAGTGGCGCCCGCGTTCGAAAAGCAGACCGGCATCAAGGTCGATTTCACGCTGCTGCCGATCGATGCGCTGAGCGCGCGGCTGAAGGCGGAGCTCAATACCGGGTCGCCCGATATCGACATCGTCCAATGGACCGCGACGTTCGCCGGATGGCTCGCGCCGCACATGGCGGACCATGCAAAGCTGCTGGAGCAGACGGCGGGCAAGCATCCCGATTTCGACTGGGACGATTTCCTGCCCTCGGTGCGCGACATGGCGAGCTACCAGGGCAAGCTGCTGGGCATTCCCTACCGCGTCACGGCCAGCATCCTGAACTACCAGAAGCCGCTGCTGGCGGAGGCCGGCTTTGCCAACGCACCGGACAGTTGGGACAGCTTCCTGGCCGCCGCCAAGACGACGACCAGGCCGCCGCGCTATGGGGTGGGTATCTGGGGGCGCCAGGGTCCGGCCATCGTGGGCGGCTTCGCCCCGTTCCTGCGCGGCAACGGCGGCCGCTACTTCGACCCGAAGACCTATGCCATCGAGATCAACAGCCCGAAGGCGGTGGAAGCGCTGCAATACTACGGCGACCTGATGACCAAGTACAAGGTCGTCGTGCCCGACAGCATCACCTGGGAGTTCGATGAGATCATCGCCGGCGGCCAGCGCGACCGCTATGCGATGACCAATACGCTCGCGCCCTATGGCACGCTGCTGAACGACCCGAAACAGTCGCAGACGGCGGGAAAATGGGGGTGGGCGGTGGCGCCGGGGCGGCACTCGGCGGCCGACAGCCGGGTGCCGGTCGGCGGCTGGACGTTCGGCGTGCCCGCGGCGGGGAAACACACCGAATGGGCGTTCGAGTTCATCCAGCTTGCCGCCAGCAAGACCTGGATGCGCCGGTCGCTGGAACGCGGCAACGCGCCGCCGCGGGTTTCGGTGCTGAACGACCCGTCGGTGCTCGACCGGTTCGGCTGGGCGCCGGTGCTGGCGCAGGCGCTGCAGACGGCACAGCTTGAACCGCGGGAGCCGTTCTGGCCGCCCATGGAGCTTGCGCTGCGCGGCGGAATTTCCGCCGTGCTGCTGGGGCAGAAGACGGCGCAGGCGGCGCTGGATGATGTCGCCGCGGAGTGGAAGCGCGCGTTGCGGCGGGCCGGCGTGAAGGCCGGGTGAGGTTTGCCGGCTGGAGGTTTGCCGGCGGAGGTTTGACAGGGCTCGCGCCCGGCTTTCATAGTCGCGCCAGGGAGAGAACCATGATTGAAGGCGCGATCGACTGCGACATCCATCCCGGGGTTCCGGACATCAAGGCCCTGCTGCCGTACATGAGCGAGTTCTGGCAGGAATCCTTCGTCGCGCGCGGCCTGGATGGCTTCGATATGATGTCGTACCCATTGAATGCGCCGATCACCTGCCGTCCCGACTGGCGGGTGAAGGGCGAGCGGCCGGGATCGCGGCTGGAGGCGATGCGCGCCCAGGCGCTGGATGCGTTCGGGATCGGGACAGCCATCTGCAACCCGTTGACCAGCGGGCAGGTTTCGGTCAGCGAAAGCATGGGCGCCGCGATCTGCTCCGCGGTCAATGACTGGGT
>DASQVN010000023.1:0-13452 GCA_035640755.1 Rhodopila sp. | reverse complement strand
GCACGATGATGATCCTGGGCCAGGCCAAGATATTCTGCAGCCGCGCCGTCATCCGGTTCCTGGGCTGGGAGGTGGTCGATGCGGCCCGCATCGCCGCCGTACAGGCCATGGTGGACGAGCATACGCGCGCGATCTGCCGAGCGTTGAAGGGGCCGGCATGAGGATGCGTGGTGGGATCAGCCTGGTAGCCCTGTTGGGTCTTGCCGCCTGCGCAGTCGGCCCGGACTTTCATTCTCCTGCCGCACCGGCCGACGCCGGCTACACGCCGGAGGTGCCCGCGAACCCGGTCTCAACCAGAAACACGACCGCCGGTTCGGCGCAACGGTTCGGCGCCGGACGGGATCTGCCTGGCGAGTGGTGGGCGCTGTTTCATGCCGCGAGCCTCAACGCACTGGTCAAGCGGGCGCTGGCGGCCAACCCCGATCTCAATGCCGCGCAGGCCGCGCTGCGCCAGGCCCGCGAAAACCTCTATGCCGGCCGAGGCGCGCTGTTCCCGTCGGCCAGCGCCAGCTTCCAGCCGTCACGCCAGAAAATCTCCGGTGCAGCGTTTGGACTGCCAAACGAGTCGCCGACGCTCAGCCTGGTGACGGCGCAGTTGAACGTGTCCTACGCGCCCGATGTCTGGGGCGGCACGCGCCGGCAGATCGAGTCGCTGGCGGCCCAGGTCGATTACCAGCGCTTCGAGCTGGAGGCGACCTACCTGACGCTCACCTCGAATGTCGTGGTGGCAGCGGTGAATGAGGCGTCGTTGCGTGCCCAGATTGCCGTGACGCAGGACATCATCAAGGTGGACGCCGACCAGCTCAATCTGGTGCGGCAGCAATTTGCGATCGGCGCTGCCTCGCGGGCGGATGTGCTGCAGCAGGAGGCGACGCTTGCGCAGTCGCGCGCGACCCTGCCGCCGCTGCAGAAGCAGCTCGCGCAGCAGCGCGATCAACTGGTCGCCCTCCTCGGCGGCTTTCCGAATGAGGCATTGGCAGCGCAGTTCAGGCTGTCGGACCTGCGCTTGCCCGAGGAACTGCCGGTCAGCCTGCCCTCGCAACTGGTCGCGCAGCGTCCCGATATCCGCGCCGCCGACGCGCAGTTCCATGCCGCCAGCGCGAACCTTGGTGTTGCGGTTGCGAACCAGCTTCCCCAGTTCGCCATCACCGGCTCCCTCGGCACCGAGGCATTGGGCTTCACGAACCTGTTCACGCCGGCCACCGGCATCTGGTCGATCGCCGGCAGCATCACGCAGACGCTGTTTGACGCCGGCACGCTGCAGCATAGGAAGCGGGCCGCGGCGGCGGCGCTGGAGCAGGCGGCGGCGCAATACCGGGGCACGGTCATCCGGGCCTTCCAGAATGTCGCCGACGCGCTGCGTGCGCTGCAATCGGATGCCGACCTGCTGCATGAGCAGGCGGCGGCGGAACGGTCTGCGGCGGCCAGCTATGCGCTGGCCCGGATGCAGTTTCAGAATGGTGCGATCAGCTTTCTGACACTGCTGAATGCCGACCGCACCTGGCAACAGGCTCGGCTGACTCTGGTCCAGGCGCAGGCGCAGCGTTTCTCGGACACGGCCGCGCTGTTCCAGGCGCTGGGCGGCGGCTGGTGGCACCGCACCGACGTGGCACCGGCGACGCACGGTCCGGACCGGCTTGTCGTGCCCGTGCTCTCAGCCTTTCAGCCTTGACGGAGACGCAACGATGATCCGGCGCATGATCATAATGCTGGTGGCCGTCGGCATCGTACTGGGGGGGTATTTCGCCTTTCAGCAGTTCAAGGCGAAGATGATCCACCAGTTCCTTGCCACGCTGTCCAACCCGCCGCAGGCCGTTTCCACCGTGGTTGCAGCGAACCGGGAATGGCAGCCGCAGTTACAGGCTGTCGGCAGCCTGCGCGCCGTGAACGGCGCGACCCTGTCCCTGGAAGCGGCGGGCGTGGTGGACAAGATCGGCTTCGACTCCGGACAGGATGTGCAGGCCGGTCAGGTGCTGCTGCAACTGCGCGCCGATGATGACATCGCCAAGCTCGCATCGCTGCAGGCCAGTGCTGCGCTGGCGCAGGTGAATTATGACCGTGACCTTCGCCAGTTCCGCGCCCAGGCGGTCAGCCAGGCGGTGATCGATTCCGATACCTACAACCTGCGCAACGCCCGTGCGCAGGTCGATGAACAGCAGGCGATCGTCGATAAGAAGACGCTTCGCGCGCCCTTCGCAGGACGCCTTGGCATCCGGCAGGTCGACCTGGGGCAGTATCTCAATCCGGGCACCGCGGTGGTGACGCTGCAGGCGCTGGATCCGCTCTATGTCGACTTCACCTTGCCGCAGCAGACGCTGAACCAGATTGCCGTCGGCCAGTCCGTCACGGCGTCCGTAGATACGTTTCCCGGCCAGACCTTCGCCGGCCGGATCATCGCCGTCAATCCGCTGGTCGATGCGGACTCGCGCAATGTCCAGGTGCGTGCCAGCCTCGGCAACCCCGACCGGCGCCTGCTGCCCGGCATGTTCGCGACCGTCACGATCGATGCCGGCGCACCGCATGAGGCAGTGACGCTGCCGCAGACGGCGGTGAGCTATAATTCCTACGGCAGCACCGTCTATCTGGTGAAGCCCGCGGGCACCGGCACCGATGGCCAGAAGTCGCTGGTGGCAACACAGAGCTTCGTCACCACCGGCGCCACACTCGGCGACCAGGTCGCGGTGCTGACCGGCGTGAAGCCCGGCGACATGGTGGTCTCGGCCGGGCAGATCAAGCTGCACAACGGCGCACCGGTGGTGATCAACAACAAGGTGCAGCCCGCCGACAATCCCAATCCGACGCCCGTCGAGAACTAGAGCAGATCGCGGGAGCGCGGAACGTGCGGACGCGTGAATTTGCCCTGCGAAATCAATGCGCAGATCGCGGGAGCGCGGAACGTGCGAGAGCGTCAATCTACTCGATAACCCCATCGCTGCGGCAGGAGCCGGCCCATGCGCTTCACCGACATCTTCGTCCGCCGCCCGGTCCTGGCGAGCGTGGTCAGCCTGATGATCCTCGTGCTGGGGCTGCGCGCGATGACCTCGTTGCAGGTCCTGCAATACCCGAAGACCGAGAACGCGATCATCACGGTCACGACGGTCTATTACGGCGCCTCGCCGGATGTCGTCGCGGGCTTCGTCACCACGCCGCTGGAAAACGCCATCGCGCAGGCCAACGGCATCGACTACATGACCTCCAACAGCCAGTCCGGCACCAGCACGATCAGCGTCTATCTCCGGCTGAACTACGATCCGGACAAGGCGATGACCGAGATCAACACCAAGATCAACTCGGTGCTGAACCAATTGCCGTCCGGCACGCAGCAGCCATCCCTCTCGGTCCGTGTCGGGCAGACCATCGACGCGATGTATATCGGCTTCAACAGCAACGTCCTGGGCGCCAACCAGATCACCGACTATCTGGTGCGCGTGGTGCAGCCCAAGATGCAGGCGGTGCCGGGCGTGCAGACGGTGGAGGTGCTGGGCGGCAAGTATTTTGCCCTGCGCGCGTGGCTGGACCCCGCCAAGCTGGCGGCCTACGGCCTGACGGCGAGCGACGTCTGGCAGGCGATGGCCAGCAACAACTTCATCTCCGGCGCCGGCAACACCAAGGGCCAGATGGTGCAGGTCAACCTGAGCGCCTCGACGGATCTGCATTCGCTGGATTCGTTCCGGGACCTTGTGCTCAAGCGGAACGGCACCGCGATCGTCCGGCTGAAGGACGTGGCCAACGTCACCCTCGGCAATGACGATTACGAGTCCCAGGTCGGTTTCGACGGCCAGCGCGCGGTGTATCTGGGCATCCAGGTCGCGCCTGGCGCCAACCTGCTGGATGTCGTCAAGGGCATACGGGCGCTCTTTCCGGGCATCCAGGCGCAGTTGCCGCAAGGGCTGAACGGCGCGATCGTTTATGACTCCACGGACTTCGTCTCCAGCTCCATCAACGAAGTCATCCGGACGCTGGTCGAGGCGATCCTGATCGTCACCGTCGTCGTGTTCGTGTTCCTGGGGTCGCCGCGCTCGGTCGTCATCCCGATCGTCGCCATTCCGTTGTCGCTGAT
The DNA here is from genome assembly GCA_035640755.1 of Rhodopila sp. Lineage (GTDB taxonomy): Bacteria > Pseudomonadota > Alphaproteobacteria > Acetobacterales > Acetobacteraceae > Rhodopila. The sequence goes on along the minus strand of DASQVN010000023.1, from coordinate 9,392 downwards.
CGGCACCTTCATGATGATGCTGGCCTTCGGCTTTTCCATCAACCTGCTGACGCTGCTGGCGCTCGTGCTGGCCATCGGCCTGGTGGTGGACGATGCCATCATCGTCGTGGAGAACGTCAACCGGCACCTGGAGGACGGCATGCGTCCGGTGCCCGCCGCGATCCAGGCGGCGCATGAACTGGCCGGCCCGATCATTGCCATGACCGTGGTGCTGGTGGCGGTCTATGTGCCGATCGGCTTCCAGGGCGGATTGACCGGCGCGCTGTTCACCGAGTTCGCCTTCACCCTGGTCGGCGCCGTCACGGTGTCCGCGGTCATCGCGCTGACCCTGTCGCCGATGATGACATCGCGCCTGCTGCGCGCCCATGCGCCGGGGGCAACCGATTGGGAGTCCCGGCTGGTACAGCTGATCGACCGCGGGTTCGGCGTGGTGCACCGGCGCTACATGCGCTGGCTGAAGGGCAGCCTGAACTACCTGCCCGTCACCGCGACGTTCGCGGTGATCGTGCTGGTCAGCATCTACTTCTTCTACACCGGTGCGGCCTCGGAACTGGCGCCCGAGGAAGATCAGGGCGTGGTGCTCACCTCCGCCACCTCGGCACCGAATGCGACGCTGCAGCAGCGCCTGATGTATGACCGCCAGGTCTATGAGGCGTTCGTGAGCTTTCCGGAAACGGCGCACGTCTTCCAGCTCGACATCCCGGGGCAGAACATTGGCGGTGCGGTCTTCAAGCCCTGGGATGAGCGCACGCGCACCGCGAAGGTGCTGCAGCCGCTGATCCAGCAGGATGTCAACGCCATCGCCGGCCAGCGGGTCGTCGCGTTCCAGCCGCCGCCGCTGCCGGGCTCCACGGGCTTGCCGATCCAGTTCGTGATCGGCACCACGGGGCCGTTCGACCAGCTCAACACCGTGGCACAGGATTTCCTGCAGCAGGCGCGGTCGAGCGGGCTGTTCATGTTCCTCGATACCGACCTGCGCATCGACAACCCGCAGGTGACGATCAACATCGACCGCAACAAGGCGGCGCTGATGGGGCTGTCGATGAATGACGTCGGCAACGCCCTCACCTCCATGCTGAGCGGCGGGTATGTGAACTACTTCGGGCTGGACGGGCGGTCGTACAAGGTGATGCCGCAGGTGCAGCAGCGCTCGCGGCTGAATCCGTCGCAGATCCTGAACTACTATATCCGCACCGCCAGCGGCGCGTCGGTGCCGCTGTCAACGATCGCCCACCTCACGACCAAGACCGAGCCCGAATCGATCAACCACTTCCAGCAGCTCAATTCGGCGACCATCCAGGGCGTGGTGGCACCGGGCGTGACCATGGGCGACGCCATGACCTACCTGGAGGGACTGGCAGCGCGCACGCTGCCGGAGGGCTACTCGGTCGATTACGGCGGCGAGTTCCGCCAGCTCAAGCAGGAGTCCGGAGGGTTCCTCGTCACCTTCGGCTTCGCTCTGATCATCATCTTTCTCTCGCTCGCCGCCTTGTTCGAGAGCTTCCGCGACCCGTTCATCATTCTCGTCTCCGTGCCGATGTCGATCGCCGGCGCGCTGCTGTTCGTGTCCGTGCTGCCGAATGTCAGCCTCAATATCTATACGGAGGTCGGGCTGGTGACGCTGATGGGGCTGATCAGCAAGCACGGCATCCTGATCGTGGAATTCGCCAACGCGCTGCAGCGCGACGGCCGCAGCAAGCGCGAGGCGGTCGAGCAGGCGGCGGCGATCCGGCTGCGCCCGATCCTGATGACGACGGCGGCGATGGTGCTGGGCGTGGTGCCGCTGCTGACGGCCTCGGGGGCCGGTGCCAACTCGCGCTTTGACATGGGGCTGGTCATCGCCTCCGGCCTGGCCATCGGCACCTTGTTCACGCTGTTCGTCGTGCCGGCGGTCTACATGCTGTTCGCCGCGGACCACCACGCCGACGCGGCGGAGGACGCGCTGTCGGAGCCGGAGACGGTGTCGGAAGGATAACCTGCCGTCACCGCCCACCCCGCGCGCCGCAGGGCATAGCCCGGTTCAGGGCATTTCTATGCCCCCACACGCTCCTTGATGGCGCTCGCCAGCGACCGGTAGGTGATCCGGCCGGCCGCGTCGGCCGGCAGATGCGCGCGCACCCGCGATTGCAGCTCCGCCACCTCGGTCGGGGCCATCCTTTCAATCACCGCGCGCATTGAGGACCCGGCGGTCGAGACGGACCAGAACTCCTCGAAGCTTGCGAAGCTGCGGCTGACGCTGATCGAGCGGCTCTCGATGTCTACCAGTCCGGCCTCAACCCAGACTTGGCGCAGGGCATCCGGGCCGGAAACCCGAACGCTGGGCGGCAGCACCGGCGTGCGGCCCATCTCCCGCAGTCCTGTCTGGATCGGTGCGAGCGGGAAGCCGCCGGCTTCGAAGTCCCACAGGTAGGCGGCGACCACCCCGCCCGGCCGGACCACGCGCGCCATCTCGGCCACGCCCTTGTCCGGATCGGGGACGAAGAACAGCACCAGCGCCATGACGGCGGCATCGAAACGATCGTCAGGGTATGGCAGCGCCATCGCGTCGCCCTGGCGGAATTCGGCAACGCCTGCCGCCGGACGCGTGCGCGCGAAGGCCAGCTGTGCGTCCGAGGGGTCGATCCCATGCGCCTCGGCCGGCGCACAGCGCTCGACGATCAGTTCTGTGAACGCCCCGCTGCCGCAGCCGACATCGAGCCAGCGCAGGCCCCGGGGCGGCGCCAGCCAGTCGAGGAAGATTTCGCCCGCAAGCCGGCTCCAGACTCCCATCGAGCGTTCATAGGCACCGCCGTCATCGAAACTGATCTTCTCTTCCGCCATTCGTGCGCCTCCCCCGGCTGCCGCCCTTCAGAACGGCGTATCCCCGCAGATCGTGATCCGGTGCATGATCCGGGTCTCGGCTGGGTAGTCATTCACCGCGAAGTGCTGGGTGCAGCGGTTGTCCCAGACGGTCAGCGTGCCCGTCTCCCAGCGGATGCGGCAGGTGAATTCGGGCCGGATCGAGTGCCGCATGAAAAAGTCGATCAGCGGCTGGCTTTCCTCCTCGGTGAAGCCGTCGAACTGCTGCACGTGCCCGCCGATGTACAGTGCCTTGCGGCCGGTTTCGGGATGCGTGCGGACCAGCGGATGCACGCTCGTGGTCTGGACGTTGCCGGGGTCCTTGACCTTCATCTCGCTCATCTGCCGCGCATACCGGGTCTTGCGGGATTCGCCATTTGCCGACTTGAAATTATCCCCCACGCACACCGTCCGCAGCTGTTCGGCGACCTTCTTCATGCCGTCGGACAATGTTTCATAGGCGAGATACTGGTTGGTGAACATCGTGTCGCCGCCGGCCGAGGGAACCTCCTTCGCATACAGCATCGTGGCCATGGCCGGCTGGGGGGAGAACATCTGGTCGGTGTGCCAGGATCCGCCGAAGTTCTTCTTGTCGGTCGGCCGCTTGATGATGGCCAGGAGTTCCGGATATTCCTCCATGCCCACCATGAACGGGTGCAGATGGATCTCACCCCAGCGGCGCGCGAACGCAAGCTGCTGGGCCGGTGTGATGTCCTGGCCGCGGATCGCAATCACCAGATTGTCGAGCAGCGCGGCGCGGAGTTCCGCCAGCACCTCATCCGGCACATCCCGCGACAGGTCAACGCCGTGTACATCGGCGCCGAGCGAGCCGGTTATCTTGCAGACATCCAGGTAGCGGTACTGGGTGTTATGTGGCGCATTCATGACTGGACTCTCCTTCCCGCCCGGAATGATGACTCCGATCGGCTCGGCCGGGAAGGGCAGGGGCCCCAGTCCCGCACCAGTCCTGCGGGCCTGGTCTTAGGCGCCTGGCCGCGGCGCCGTGGACGGGATACCGTCCGCCCACGGCGCCACGGGTATTGACGTTCCGTCAATACATGTGCTGGCCGCCGTTGATCGACATGGTCGAACCAGTAACGAAATCCGCGTCCTCGGCGGTCAGGAATGCGACCCCGCGGGCAATGTCCTCGGCATGCCCGAGGCGCCCGACAGGGATCTTCGCAACGATCTTGCTCAGCACCTCGGCCGGCACCGCGCGCACCATCTCCGTATCGACATAGCCCGGCGCGATCGCGTTCACCGTGATGCCATACCGTGCGCCTTCCTGCGCGAGCGCCTTGGTGAAGCCGTGAATGCCCGATTTCGCGGCGGCATAGTTCACCTGTCCGTACTGCCCGGCCTGGCCGTTCACGCTGCCGATGTTGACGATGCGGCCGAACTTGCGCTCCCGCATCCCGTCGAACGTCAGCTTGCACAGGTTGAAGCAGGAGCCCAGGTTGGTATCCAGCACGGCATCCCACATGTCCCGCCGCATCCGCAGCAGCGTCGAGTCCCGCGTGATGCCGGCATTGTTCACCAGGATTTCGATCGGCCCGACCTCGGCGGTGATCCTCGCAATCGCCGCCTCGCAGTCCTCGAACTGGCTGACATCGAACTTGTAGACGGCGATCCCGTGCTCGGACTTGAACGCCTCGGCCGCAGCATCATTCGATGCATAGTTGGCGACGACCGTGCGGCCCTGCGCCTTCAGCGCCACGCTGATCGCGGCGCCGATCCCACGTGTTCCGCCGGTAACGAGTGCGACGCGTGCCATGAAGTCCTCCCGTGGCTTGTTGTTGAATTAGACGACGAGCAAGACGAGTCGTACAATGCGCGACGGGCCGGATGGATGCCACCCGGCCCGATCCCGGCCTGACGGCCTAGCGCTCCAGGCACATGGCGACGCCCATGCCGCCACCGATGCACAGCGTCGCCAGACCCTTCTTCGCGTCCCGCTTCTGCATCTCATGCAGCAGCGTCACCAGGATGCGTGCGCCCGACGCGCCGATCGGATGCCCGATGGCGATCGCGCCGCCGTTGACGTTCACCTTCGCCGTGTCCCAGCCGAGATCCTTGTTCACGGCGATCGCCTGCGCGGCAAACGCCTCATTCGCCTCGATCAGATCCAGGTCATCCGGCTTCCAGCCGACGCGCCCCAGCACCTTGCGCGTGGACGGGATCGGACCCGTGCCCATCACCGCCGGATCAACCCCGGCGGTGGCAAACCCCGCGATCCGCGCCAGCGGCTTCAATCCGCGCCTGCTGGCTTCCGGTGCCGTCATCAACACCACCGCAGCGGCCCCGTCATTGATGCCCGAAGCGTTGCCGGCGGTTACCGTGCCGTCCTTGGTGAACGCCGGCCGCAGCTTCGCCATGCTCTCCATGCTGGCATCGTGGCGGATGTATTCGTCATCCTTCACCACGACATCGCCCCTGCGGCTCTTCACCGTCACCGGCGCGATCTCGTCGGCAAACCGTCCCGCCTTCTGCGCCGCCGACGCCTTCTGCTGTGAGCCGAGGGCGAACTGATCCTGCTCCTCCCGGCTGATCTGGTATTTCTGCGCCACGTTCTCGGCCGTGTTGCCCATGTGGTAGCCGTGGAACGCGTCCCACAGCCCGTCCTTAAGCATCGTGTCGATGAACTCGACCCCGCCCATCTTGGTGCCGCCGCGCAGCCACGCGGCATGGGTCGACTGGCTCATGCTCTCGATCCCGCCGGCCGCAACCATCGTGCTTTCGCCGGTGCGGATCTGCTGTGCGGCCAACGCAACGGCACGCAGCCCCGAGCCGCAGACCTGATTGATCCCGAAGGCAGTGGCGCTGTCCGGTACCCCGGCGGCGCGGGCGGCCTGGCGGGCGGGGTTCTGCCCCTCCGCGGCGGCGAGCACCTGGCCCAGGATCACTTCATTGATTTCGCCGGCTTCCACCTTCGCCCGATCAAAGGCTGCCTGCAAAGCAACCGCGCCGAGGTTGTGGGCACTGAGCGTGCCGAGAGCGCCGTTGAAACTGCCGACCGGCGTACGCGCGGCCGAGACGATGACGATGTCGTCCATGTTTCGCTCCTCCTAACGCGGTTTCTCTCCGCGGTGACCGGCTTTCGCCGTTCACCACACCTGTGCACGGACGCGCCAGGGTGCAATTGAGCCGTATCAAACTCCGAGCCGGCTGGCCATGTCCTGAATGTCCTGCGCAACGATTTCCCAATCCTGTTCGGCCGCATGGTCACGCTTCTGGTGCGGACCGTACTCCGATGGACGCGGAAAGAACGCCGTCTGCAGTCCACAGCGACGCGCCGCAGCCAGATCACTGTTGTGTGCCGCCGCCATCATCACCTGCTCGGGCCGCAGGTCGAGCAGCCTGGCGACGCCCAGATAGGTCTCCGGGTCCGGCTTGAAATGGCCGAACAGGTCCGAGCCGAAGATCATGTCCCAGGGAATGCCCGCGAATTTGGCCATGTTCAGCAGCAGCGAGACGTTGCCGTTCGATAGCGGCCCGATGATGAACCGCGTCTTCAGGCGGGTCAGCCCCGGGACGCTGTCCGGCCACGGCGTCAGCCGGTGCCAGCCCAGGTTGATGTGCTTCAGGTCATCCTCGGTCAGCCCCTGGATGCCGAACTCCTTCACCAGCCTGTCCAGCGACATGCGGTGCAGGTCGTCCAGCCGCGTCCAGGGCAGCTCCCCCTTGCGCACCCGGTCCATTGAGGGATGATAGGCGCCGCGCCACGCATCCACGAGAGCCGGCCAGTCGGCCTGGATGCCGCGGCTCGCGCCATAGGTGCTCAGGTCCGCGATCAGGCTGGACCGCCAGTCGACGACGGTGCCGAATGTGTCAAAGACGATCGCGACGGGTTGTGTGGCCATGATGTCCCCTCCCTGGTCCCGGCGCGCAGCAGACGCGCGCCCGGCACAATGGTCAAGCACGCCGGCGGGCTGGGCGGTTCACTGTCTCCGCGCCCTGCGCCTGCAGCCAAGCGAGCATCGGGCGCCACAGCGCGCTCTCGGCCCGCGCACCCGCCGTCATGCTGACATGGCCGGAGGCCGGCCGATGCAGCACCGCCCCCTGAATCAGCGATGCCAGCGGCAGGGCGGACTCCGGCGGCACGATCCGGTCCCGCCCGGGAACCGCGACAAAGGCCGGCAGCCGGATTTGCGCCGGATCCACCGGCAGGCCGGCCACGCGCCATTCGCCCCGTGCCGGCAGGTTCGCGCCATACCAGTCGCGCAGGCAGGCGCGCGCGACCTCGGCAGCGAGCGGAATGCCGTCGTTCGCCCAGTCCTCCACCGCGACGAACAGGCGGGCCCGCGCGCTGTCCTGCGGCACCCGCGCAAACGCGCGGTACTTGTCGGCCACCCCCCATGGGTCCAGCAGCGCGAACAGCGACTGCAGCAGATCGACCGGCAAGGCATGGCTGAATGCCAGCACAGGCTCGAGCAGCGGCGCGGTGTCGGCCGCCTGCATTGCCCGTGCCGCGTCCGGCGCATGAAAATCCCACGGCGCTGCCAGCAGGATCAGCCCGGAGATCAGATCCGGCCGGCGCTGCGCCGCCGCGACCGAGAGCACGCCGCCCATGCAATAGCCCGCCAGCACCGGACGTGCGCCCGCAATATCGGCCGCCGCCGCCATCGCCCGCTCCAGCCGCCCGGCCACGTAGTCGGTCAGCGTGAACCGCCGCTCCGCCTCGCCCGGCCAGCCCCAGTCGAGCAGTAGCGGCCGCACACCCTGCGCCGCCAGCCAGCGCAGCATCGAGTGCCCCTCCATCAGGTCCAGCACATACGCCCGGTTCACCAGGCTGGGCACGAACAGCACCGGTCGCCCCGTGCCCCTGTCACCCGTGCCCAAACCATAATCCAGCATGCGCGAGCCGCCCTCGGACCACACCGCCGGCGGATCATCCAGCGTGCGCGTCCAGGGATGGCGCCGGTACGCCGCAATCCCGGCGATCAGCGCCGCATCCTGCCGCAGCGTCTCCGCCATCACCTCGGCTGGGAAATCAGCGTCCTGTCTTCCGTCGCGGACGGCGTCCTGGATCGACCTTAGAATCGCCGCGCTCGAGCTCGGCCAGTCGGCGCTCCAGAGCGGCGACGTGACGCGCGAGACGGTCGATCTCAGCATCGCGAGGGTCAGGTGCAGCAGCAGCGGCCGCGGGCCGCGTCGCATCAGCGGGCCGGGACGGTCGGTCTGGCCTGTCATGCGCCTGCCGCGGCAGCCCGCTCACCAGCGCCGACATCGCACCGGCCCAGATCGCCATCATCGCCTGCCAGGATTCGCGGATTTCCGGATCGGCCGCCATGGCGCTCATCTCGCTCTGCCACAGGGTGATCCAATCGCGCGCGACCTGGCTGACATCCGGCCCGCCCGCACCCTGCATCCCCTCGGCGTGGTCCTCCGGGCGCCGCCGCTCCCTGGCGCCAAGGCCGCCCGTATCGCCACCCGTTTCGCCTCCGGTCTCGTCCATACGGGTGTCGACCACCATGCGTCATTGACCCTCCTCGCTGTCGCGCGCGTACACGCGACGAAACACCCGCACCGCGTCAAGCCCCGGCATGGCGCCCCCCGGCATGCATCGGCAATGTTGGATTTCCCCTTTCGCGAATGCGAAATAAAGGTTAGGGAGAGTCGTTTGGCGCGAGGTCTGCATGTCTATGCCCGTTGAAACCTTGCCGGAGGCCAAGACTGGCGAAAAGCCTCCGGTTGTCGTGAAGAAATACGCGAATCGGCGGCTGTACAATACCGAAAGTTCCAGTTACATCACGCTGGACAACCTTGCCGATATGGTGCGCCACGGGCGCGACTTTGTGGTGTATGATGCGAAGACCGGCGACGATATCACACGCAGTGTCCTCACCCAGATCATCGTCGAGGAAGAGGGCAAGGGCCAGAACCTGCTGCCCACAGCCTTCCTGCGCCAGCTTATCAGCTTCTACGGCGGCTCGATGCAGGGGCTGGTGCCGAAATACCTCGAAGGCGCCATGGCCGTCTTCGCCGAGCAGCAGGAGCAGATGCGCGCGGCGATGCAGAAGACGATGGGCAGCCTCTTTCCCTTCAGCAATATGGAGGAGGTCGGGCGCCAGAACATGGCCATGATGGAACGGGCCTTCAGCCTGTTCGCACCGTTCTACCGCCCGAACGAAAACGCCTCCACGTCCGACAAGGACGCCGAGGTCGCCCTGCTGCGCGCCGAGATCGAGCGTCTGCGCAAGGAACTCGCCGAAGCCCGGAAGTAGCTTTCCTACAACAGTGCGATCCGCTGAGGTTGACCCGTTCAGCGGTGCGGATCGCGCGAGGACGGTTCGGCGTCATCACCGACCTGGCTCCTGCAGCGCGTCCATCAGCACGCGCAGCCCTCGGTCCCATACCTTCTCCTTCCATAGCCCGAGCCCAAGCCCGCGTGAGAGGGCAGGGCGCAGCGGCCGGCCCCCTTATTCTCCCGACAATTCCCGCCGCCGCCGGTCCAGCTCCTCGCTATACCGGCGGAGCGCGTACTGCTCGGTCAACAGCCCGATCACGTGTCGGTCAGTCGCGTTATCGACCACCACGAGCGCGTCGCTCTCGGC
>DASQVN010000022.1:0-5856 GCA_035640755.1 Rhodopila sp. | reverse complement strand
GCCGTCCTGGCGCTCCGCCGTCCTGCCGCTCGTCTTCGGGCTGCTGCTGCTTGGCGTCGTGTTCCGCGCTGAAGCGGCGGCGGCGGTGCGGACCTGGAACGTTTCGACAGCCTACAACCATTGTTTCCTGGTCATCCCGATCTCGCTCTACCTGCTGTGGGATCGCCGGGATGCCCTGGCCGAGCAGCGGCCGGCGGCGTGGCCGGCGGCGGCGCTGCTGGGGGTGCCGCTCGGCGCCGTCTGGCTGACGGCAGAGCGCCTGGGCATCATGGAAGCCCGCCAGCTTGCGGCGGTCAGCTTCGTCGAAGTGCTCTTCCTGGCCGTGCTGGGGCGGCGTCTCTGGCGGGCCATGTGCGGTCCGCTGTTGTATCTGTACTTCCTGGTGCCAGCCGGGGCGTTCCTCACGCCCGCACTGCAGGACGTGACGACCTTCTTCATCCGCCACGGGCTGGACATTCTTGGCGTGCCGGCCTTCGTCGACGGTTACACGATCGAGATCGCACAAGGCACGTTCCTGGTTGCCGAAGCGTGCGCGGGGCTGCGGTTCCTGGTGGCCTCGGTCGCGTTCGGCTGCCTGTACGCACTGTTGATGTACCGCAGCGCCATGCGGCGAGCGGCATTCATTACGGCTTCGGTCATCGTACCGATCGTGGCGAACGGCCTGCGCGGCATCGGCATCGTCTATCTGGGCCACCTGCTGGACAGCACGCAGGCGGCGGCAGCGGATCACGTGATCTATGGCTGGGTATTCTTCTCGCTGGTCATCCTGCTGCTGACCGCCCTGGGCCCGCCGTTCCGGGAGGACCATCCGGCGCCCAGGTTGCCCGTTCAGACGGAATTTCCTGGCAGTGTCTGCCAGCAAGACGCAGCGGGCATGCTCGTGGCCGCGTTGGTGACTGCCTGCATCGGCGCGCTCGCTCCGGCTGCGCACGCTGCGCTGCCATCCGGACCCGCGCCTGATTATTCCGGCGTCATCCCGACCGGTGCGGGCTGTACAGCGCAGCCCGGTGCGGGGCAGGGGGATGTGCACAGCGAGCGCATCACATGCGGTGATGTTGTGATGGATCTGGCCTGGCAGATCTTCCCGCCGCGTACCACAGCCGGCCCGGTGCTGGCCGCCCGGTATCGCATGACGCTGCGCGCGGCAACCGAAGGTCGGTCCGAAGCGTGGTCGCAGGCGCCGGGCGCATGGCGACATATGACCTCCAATGATCCTGCCTACGTCACGGCGGTTTGCATCTGGTTCGGCGGACAGGCTGCGCGGCCTGGGTTGGCGATGCGGGCCAGGATGGCCTGGAACAGCCTGGGCGGGTCGCCGGATGCGCCGATCATCGCGACCCTGACGCCGGTGGCCGACTGGGCCAGGCTGCCGCCCGGCCAGGCCATGAAGTTGCACATGCAGCTTGAATCGTTCCTCTCCGAGCATCCGCAACTCACGGCATCGCTGGGCGCGCTGTCTGCCCAGCGCTGAGCGTTGCGGTTTCGCGCCTCAGGCGATCACACTCTACTCTCACGGTAGTCCAGCGGAGGATGCGCATGCAGATCCTGTTCGTGAATCCGAACACAACCCAGGCGGTCACCGACCGTACCGCCGCAGTGGCCCGCGCCGCGGCCAGCCCGGGCACCGAGATCGTTGCGGTCACAGGCCGAAGCGGCGTGCCTTACATCGCGACGCGGGCCGAGGCCGTGATCGGCGGGCGTGAGGCGCTGGAGCGGCTTGCCGAACACAGCCCGGGTTGCGATGCCGCGGTCATCGCGGCGTTCGGCGACCCCGGGCTGGGCGGGGCGCGCGAACTGCTCCCGATCCCGGTGATCGGCCTGGCCGAGGCGGCCATGCTGACCGCCTGCATGCTGGGCCGTCGCTTCTCCATCGTGACCTTCGCGACCGCCCTCGGGCCTTGGTACCGAGAATGCGCCGAGTACAACGGGCTGGCCGGACGGTTGGCCAGCATCCGCTGCCTGGACGGCGCCTTCCGCGACATCGGCACGGTACCGGAAGAGAAGCAGGCCGCGCTGGCCGCGGCCTGCCGCCAAGCCGTTGAGCAGGACGGGGCCGACGTGGTCATTCTGGGTGGCGCGCCGCTCGCCGGGCTGGCCGCGGTGATCGCGGACCAGGTGCCGGTGCCGCTGGTCGATGGGGTTGCCGCTGCCGTACGCCAGGCCGAGGTGCTGGCATCACTGCGGCCGCGCAAGGCAACCGCCGGCACGTTTCGCACACCGGACCCGAAGCCCATCAGCGGCGTGTCCCCCGCGCTGGAGGTCCTGTTCACCCGGGCCGGCGTGCCGGGCGGAAGCAACCGGTAACCCGCCTTGTGCAGCCTTGACCGATGTGGTGGCATTCCGGTTCGGCCCACCAATCAGGGAACCCCCGCATGGCAACCCACCGGCTTTCGTCGACACCGCAAACTGTGCGTTGGGGCGTCTTCGACGCGAGCTTCCCGCCTGTGATGACGGTCGCCTCCGGCGATACGGTGATCCTGGAATGCGTCTCGGGCGGGCGCGAGGTGATGCCGCCGGCCAGCGCGGGCTTCGTCATTCCGCCGGCGCTGGCCGCGATCCATGCCGCCAATATCCCGCGCGCGCCGGGCCACCTGATCACTGGCCCGGTCGCGATCACGGGCGCCGAACCGGGCGACATGCTGGAAATCCACATCGATGCGATCGAATTCGGTGCCGACTGGGGCTATTGCGGCTTCCGCCCGCTGGCCGGCACGCTGCCCGAGGACTTTCCGGAGAGATTCCTCTCGCACATTCCGATCGACCGGGAACGGAAGACGTGCCGCCTGCCCTGGGGCACCGAGCTCAAGCTGGCGCCGTTTTTCGGCGTCATGGGGGTTGCGCCGCCGCCGCAGTACGGAACGATTTCCACGGTGCAGCCGCGGGAGCATGGCGGCAACCTCGACAACAAGGAGCTGACCGAGGGGTCGACCCTGTTCCTGCCGGTCTGGGCGCCGGGCGCGCTGTTCTCGGCCGGTGACGGCCACGGCGTGCAGGGCGATGGCGAGGTCTGCATCAACGCGCTGGAAACCTGCCTGACCGGCACATTCACACTGACGCTGCACAAGGGCGGCGGCGCTCGCGACCCGCTGCTGACCTATCCGCGTGCCGAAACCGCCAGCCATTTCATCTCGATGGGCATGCACGAGGATCTGGACATCGCGATGAAGACCGCGCTGCGCCAGATGATCGCATTCATCACCAGCCGCACCAACCTGTCACGGCAGGAGGCGTACCAGTTCTGCTCGCTGGCGGTGGATTTCCATGTCACGCAGACCGTGAACGGAGAGAAGGGCGTCCACGGCCTGCTGCGCAAGGGGCTTCTGTTCTGATTGGTCTCGCGCGGCCCGTCACCGACGCGGTGTGCGCCTCAGGCGCTGGTGCGTTCCTCGGGATTGAAGAAGTTCGCCGAAACCGAGGTGCGGGCGATCAGCTCGCGGAGCGCCGGGTTTTCCTCACTGCGCTCTTCGGTGAGGGTCTCCATGGGAACGAAGAATTCATGCGCGTGCGGCAACTGGTAGCGTGCGAAGCCGCGGTAATGGGCGCTTTTCAGCCCGTACAGCACGCGCATTTCGCGTACCGGCAGCACGAAGTCGCTGAACGGCTCATGCGCGATCACGCCGGTGGTCTTCCAGCGCGGTGTCGGGTCCGTCGGGGTGACGGGCGCCAGCAACCACTCCAGCGGACAGAGGCACATGGTGGAATGCGTGCTCGGTGCGAAGCGGGAACGTTTGTCAAGCAAATTCTGCAACGTGCTGCAGGCCTCGATGGCGAGGATATCGACGAACGGTTCGGCATAGGTGCCGCCGAAATTCAGCCACAACCCGTCCGGCAGCGTACGAAGCCGCTGACTTCCTGGGATTTTCAGGAACGGACTGCTGATCCTGTGGCCGTCGTCGGACGGGCGGCCGCGCAGCCAGGCTTCCTTGTCGCGGCTTGGCCGCAGGCCGGGCGGCCGCTGCCCCCAATTTTTTAGACGCTTCTTCACCAGCAGGTCCAGCGAACTTTCTGCAGTCATGGGTGAGCCTGCTCCGCACTCAAAATTCACAACCCATGGCTGTCTTTACAGAATACGATTGAATTTGCGGGTTTTTCTGCGAAATCCCGGCGTCGGGAGGGCGGCGTACAATTCTCGATGCCAGTCTTTGCCCATTCGATTCGGGATAAGGCAAAATATTTCGCAATCCGGTGCCACGGCGTGACAGGCACAGGCGAGTCCTCGCGTGTTCATTTTGATGTCGGTTCAGTTCCTTGCATTGTATTGTTAAAGTGTTGCCTTGGGGGGTTGACTCGATTCGGAAGTGGCGATCCGAAACACGACTGAATTTCAAACAGTGAAATTCAGTTTTCATCAAAGCGCACACCAGGGGCTGTCCGAGCCATCACCCAGCCCAGGTCGAGCGGCCGCCCCGCGCGGGCCGCAGCGCGCCATGGGTGTGTCCGGCGAGCGGGCATGAAAAAACCGGTGGCCTCGGCGGCCACCGGCTTGCACATTTCAGATCTTTGCGTCGGGGCAGATCCTTGCGTCGGGTCAGGCTCGCCTGTCCACCGGCACGTAGTCCCGCTTCGGCGCGCCGGTATAGACCTGCCGCGGCCGGCCGATGCGCTGCTGCGGGTCCTCCATCATCTCCTTCCATTGGCTGACCCAGCCGACCGTGCGCGACACCGCGAACAGCGCGGTGAACATGCTGGTCGGGAAGCCCATCGCCTTGAGGATGATGCCCGAGTAGAAATCGACGTTCGGATACAGCTTGCGGTCGACGAAGTAGGGGTCGTGCAGCGCGATCTTTTCCAGCTCCATCGCGAGGTCGAGCAGCGGATCGTCCTCAATGCCGAGCTCGTCCAGCACGTCGTGGCAGGCCTTCTGGATGATCTTCGCGCGCGGGTCGTAGTTCTTGTACACCCGGTGGCCGAAGCCCATCAGCTTGGCGTGGTTGTTGCGGTTCTTCACGTCTTCAAGGAAGGTCGGAATGTTCCGCACATGGCCGATCTCGGTGAGCATCTTCAGCACCGCCTCGTTCGCGCCGCCGTGTGACGGGCCCCAGAGGCTGGCGATGCCCGCGGCGATGCAGGCGAACGGATTGGCACCGGTTGAGCCTGCCAGCCGCACCGTGCTGGTCGAGGCGTTCTGCTCATGGTCCGCGTGCAGGATCATGATCAGGTCCATCGCCTTCGACAGGACCGGGTTGACCTTGTATTCCTCGGCCGGCACGGCATGGAACATATGCAGGAAATTTTCCGCATAGTTCAGGTCGTTGCGCGGGTAGATGAACGGCTGCCCGATCGAGTACTTGTGTGCCCAGGCGGCGATCGTCGGCACCTTGGCGACCAGCCGGAAGGCGCTGATGCGGCGGCTCTCGGGGTCATGGATGTCCAGGCTATCATGATAGAAGGCCGACAGCGCGCCGACGACGCCGCACATCACAGCCATCGGGTGCGCGTCGCGACGGAAACCGTTGTAGAACTGCCGGATCTGCTCATGCAGCATGGTGTGCCGCAACACTCCGAGTTCGAACTCCTTGGCCTGCGGCTCGGTCGGCAGTTCGCCGTTCAGCAGCAGGTAACAGACTTCCAGGAAGTTCGAGTTCTCGGCCAACTGCTCGATCGGGTAGCCGCGGTACAGCAGCACGCCCTCGTCGCCGTCGATATAGGTGATCTTGCTGTCGCAGGATGCCGTCGCGCCGTAGCCCGGGTCGAAGGTGAACACCCCGAGTTCCCCGTACAGCTTTCGGATGTCGAACACGTCCGGTCCGATCGTGCCGGCGATCAGTGGCAGGCTGGCCGACTTGTTGGAGCCGTCGAGGGTGACCGTGACGGACCGTTTGGCGGGTGCGCTCATGCGCGGTGTCCTTATAAAGT
>DASQVN010000021.1:0-6259 GCA_035640755.1 Rhodopila sp. | reverse complement strand
TCCCAGCTATCGGCGCCATTGCAACGGCTGTGCTGGCCTACAGCGTGCGCCAACGTCGTGACGGAGCGCCGTTCTACATGGTGGCACTCATTTTCGCTGCGGCGTTCGCTACGCTCGCGATCTCGTTCTGGCCCTACATGATCCCGTTCGCCGTCACGATAGACGAAGCCGCAGCACCGCATTCCAGCCTCGCCTTCATGTTCTGGGGCGAGGGCCTCTTTGTATTCCCGCTCATGCTTGTATACGCGGCCATCAGCTACAGCGTCTTCAGAGGAAAAGTCAAAGCAACGGCCGGCCATTACTAACTTGTAACTCGAAACACCGGGAAGTTAAACATGAAGATCGGGCTTTTTATCCCGTGCTATATCGACGCCTTCTTCCCAGAAGTTGGCATCGCGACGCTCGAGCTTTTGGAACGGTTCGGCCACGACGTTGAGTATCCCCGCGATCAGACCTGCTGCGGGCAACCGATGGCGAACAGCGGTTTCAACGCGGAGGCGGCCGATACCGAGACGCTGTTCGTACGCAATTTCTCCGGTTTCGACTACGTTGTGTCTCCTTCCGGCAGTTGCGTCCACCACGTGCGCGACAATTTCGACGCCATCGAGCAGACCGACGATGTCAAACAGGTCCGCACCCGAACCTTCGAACTTATCGAGTTCCTTCATGACATTCAGAAGGTCGATGCTTTTCCCTGGGCCAGGTTTCCGCACCGGGTCGGGCTGCACAACAGTTGCGGTACGCTGCGCCGCCTCAAGCACGCGCGTCCGTCGGAGTTACATGAACCGTTTTTCTCCAAACCCCTAGATCTGCTCTCAAAGGTCGCGGGCATTGAGTTCGTGACGCCAGCCCGGCCGGACGAATGCTGCGGCTTCGGGGGCACCTTCTCGGTCTTCGACGAAGTCGTTTCCACCAAGATGGGTTACGACAAGGTCAGCGACCACGCGCGTGCCGGGGCTGAGTATATTGTATCGGCCGATACCTCCTGCCTCATGCACCAGAAAGGCTGCGCCGAGCGCATCGGCGTGCCGATCCAGTTCATCCATATCGCCCAGATCTTGAATGGAGCCAACGCATGAGTGCCACGCCAGAGCCCTCGGAGGCACCCATGCTTCATCCAGAGCTTAAGACTCAGAACGACCCCGATGCAATCGTGCGAGACGGCCGTCGCCTCGATCACGCCGAGGGAACCTCGAAGCCGCTGCGGTCCCGACCCGAGATGCAGCCGCGGGGGGCCAACGTCCGTGGCAACCGGCCGGTCGACCAGGCGGAGGCGGCCGCGCGCTTCATCGCTGCCCCCGAGCACGAGAAGATGCACGACGAGCGGCTCTGGGACCTCCGGCAGAAGCGCGACCGCGAGATGAACGCCATGCCGGAATGGGAGGAGCTGCGGTCGCTCGCATCGGCGATCAAGGAGCACACGCTCACCCATCTCGATGAGTATCTCGACCAGTTCGAAGCCAACGCCCGGTCGAACGGCATTCATGTGCATTGGGCGCGCGACGCCGCCGAGCACAATCGGATCGTCCATGGCATTCTCAAGGATCACGGCGCCAAGTCGCTCATCAAGAGCAAATCGATGCTCACTGAGGAGTGCGGCTTCCGGCCGTATATGGCCTCGGTCGGGATCGAGGTGATCGAGACCGATCTGGGTGAACGTATCCAGCAACTCGACCACGAAGACCCGAGCCATGTCGTGGTGCCGGCCGTGCACAAGCTCAGGACCGACGTGGCGGAGGTGTTCGCCAGGACGATCGGCACCGAACCCGGCAACAGCGATGTCCACTATCTGGCAGAGGCACAGCGGGCAGCGACGCGGCCGCTCATTCTCGCGGCCGATGCCGGCATGACGGGGGGCAACTTTATGGTCGCGGAGACCGGCACCTTTGTCGTCTGCACGAATGAAGGCAACGCTGATCTTTCAGCCAACGTACCCAAGCTGCACATCGCCTCAATCGGGATTGAGAAGATCATTCCACGCCTCGAACACCTTGCGGTGTTCGTCCGCCTGCTGTCACGCAGCGCCCTGGGCTCGCCAATGACGCAATACACCTCGCACTTCCGCGGGCCTCAGGTGGGTGGCGAGATGCATGTCGTGCTGGTCGACAACGGCCGCTCCGAACGGCTCGGCATGGCCGAATTCTGGACGTCGCTCAAATGCATCCGCTGCGGTGCCTGCATGAACACCTGCCCAGTCTACCGGCGCAGCGGCGGCCTGAGCTACGGCGCCACGTACTCCGGTCCCATCGGCCTGATCATCGATCCGACCTTCAACGCGCGGAAGTACAGCAACCTGCCCTTCGCGTCTTCACTCAACGGCAGCTGCACCAACGTCTGCCCGGTGAAGATCAACATCCATGAGCAGATCTATGCCTGGCGCCGCGAGCTCGTGAAGCAGCACGAGGTGCCGTTCGTGAAGAAAGCGGCCATGAAGGTCGCTGGTGAACTGCTCTCGCGGCCAGCAGCTTACCGAGCGGCGATCGCCGCCGCCGACACGGCGCTCGCCCACTTGCCGCGCTTCGTCATTTACAACGGCCTGAACGCCTGGGGAAAGCATCGCGAGGTGCCGCATCCACCCAAACAGACGTTTCACAGTTGGTATCAGGCAAACCGCGGAGAACGCCAATGAGCAGCCGCGACGAAATCCTGGCGTCGATCCGGGCGAACCTGCCGCAGGTAGACCGGCCGCTCCCATTGGTTCGGCTGTTTGACGACAGCCCGCCAGCATCGCTGATCGCAACCTTCAAAGACAGTCTCCACCGCATGGGCGGCGTGTTTCTCGATCCGCCGCCATCGGGCGATAGCCTGGCGCCGGTACGGGCAAAGCTCGCGGGCGCCAACGTCGTGTGCTCGACGGTGCCGGAGATCGCGGGCAACTGCGATATCGCTGGCGTGGGCACGCCCCGCGATTTGGCGGACGTCGATTTCGCGATCGTCCGCGCCGCCTTCGCCGTTGCGGAGACCGGGTCGGTGCTCCTCAGCGACGCTGACCTCCGCGTCAACGCCGTCGCTTACCTGGCACAGCACCTGATCGTCCTGCTCGATCCCGCCGACATCGTTATCAACCTCCACCACGCCTATCGCCGGCCCGAATTCCATGACCGGCACTATGCCAGCTTCCACACCGGGCCGTCCGCGACAGCGGACATCGAGGGTGTGCTCATCCACGGCGCGCAGGGCGTTCGCTCGCTCTCCGTCCTGCCGCTCGCCCGAGCGGCAGGTGATACGAACCATTGACTTTAGGGACATTTCTTATGGATCAGGTGACCACAGCTCCGTCCTTCCCAATGGGCGTGGCGTTGCTCAACGACGCCGCCCGCAACAAGGGAACGGCGTTCACGTCGCAGGAGCGTCGTGAATTGGGCCTGGAAGGGCTGCTGCCGCACTCTGTCGACAGCCTCGACCGGCAACTCGAACGTGTGCTGCGGCACCTCGACGCGAAGCCGAGCGATCTCGAGCGGTATATCTATCTGACTGGCTTGTTGGATCGGAACGAGACGCTGTTCTACCGCACGGTCATGTCAGACCCGGCACGCTTCATGCCGATCGTCTATGACCCGACAGTCGCGGATGCCTGCCTGGCGTTCGGCCATATCTACCGCCGGTCGCGGGGGATGTACATCACGCGCGAGATGAAAGGCCGCATGGCCGAGGTTCTGCGCAACTGGCCGGAGCGGGACGTGCGCTTCATCTGCGTCTCCACCGGCGGGCGCATCCTTGGCCTCGGCGACATCGGCGCCAACGGCATGGGTATCCCGATCGGCAAGCTGCAGCTTTACACCGCGTGCGCTGCTGTGCCGCCCCGCTGCCTGCTGCCTGTGCTGTTCGACATCGGCACGACCAACGCGGCGCTGCGCGCCGATCCGCTCTATCTCGGTCTGCGCGAGCCGCCCCCGTCCGATGCGGAACTGGACGAACTGACCGAGGAGTTCGTCCAGGCGGTGCAGACGGTGTTTCCCGGCTGCTGCATTCACTTCGAGGACTGGAAGGGCACCGACGCGATCCGCGTGTTCAACCGCTATCGCGACAAGATCCTGTGCTACAACGACGATATCCAGGGCACTGCGAGCATCACGATCGCGGGCCTTACCACGGCGCTGCAGATCATTAATTCACCGCTGACCGATCAGCGCATCCTGTTCCTCGGCGCAGGATCGGCGGGAATCGGCATCGCCAACATGATCGCCGAAGCGATGCAGATGAAGGGCCTTTCTCCGCAGGAGGCGCGCAGTCGCATCTCCCTGTTCGACATCGACGGATTGCTGGAGCCGTCGCGCACCGACCTCTCGGACGCGCAGACGCCATACGCGCACAAGGCCGCGCCCTCGAAGGATCTGCTGCAGACGATCGAGGCGCTGAAGCCATCGGTGCTGATCGGTGTCAGCACCAAGGGCGGTGCCTTCGACCAGAAGGTTGTCGAGACCATGAGCCGGCTCAACGAGCGGCCAATCATCTTCGCACTCTCCAACCCGACTGAGAAGGCGGAATGCTCGGCCGAGCAGGCCTACACCTGGTCAAAGGGCAAGGCGCTGTTCGCGGCCGGCGTGCAGTTCCCCGACGTGATGCTGGGAGATAAAGTCTTTCATCCGGGACAGATGAACAACTTCTATATCTTCCCGGCGATCGGGCTCGCGACCTACGTGGCGCGGCCGCGACGGATCACCGACGCATGCTTCATCGTCGCGGCCCAGGCAGTGGCCGACCAGGTCGGTCCGGATCTTCGTGCTAAGGGTATGCTGTTTCCAAGCCAGTCCGACATCCTGGAGACGGAGGTTACGACGGCAACGCGCATTGCCGAATTCATGTTCGACAAGGGCTTGGCTCAAGTTGAACGTCCGCGAGCCATCCGCCCCTGGATCGAGGACCAGCTCTTCAAGCCGCAGTACTGACCGAGGGACGCGGGCGGTGATTGCACACCGCCCGCGTCTTCTTTGTTGGGCCGACGAGACGACATTGTCACGGCTGCGATCTCGACCGCCGTTGTCATGATGGTTGCCGCAATGAGTCCCGAGGACGCTTGGCTTCAGCCCTTGCTGCGGCTCGCGGATACTGTGGTCGGGATTGCAATCGGTATCGCGGGTCAATGGGCCGGATCGTCTTTATTTTCCAAGTTTGTCGGGGAGCAGACACGATGATCCTGAGCGCAGGCGACGCGCCGGATAAGCAATATCGAGGAGAAGCGCTGTATCGAGGACACTGCTTGGCTGATGATGGTCGGACCCATGTCGGCTTCAGCTGAACGCCGGATGGCCTGGATTTTGACACCATCGACCGATAGCTCGGTCGGCATGAAACTGCTTCCGACCGTGCTGAGCGTTGTTGCTGGAAGTACGGACGCCATCAGCTTCCTTGGCCTTGGCGGTCTGTTTACCGCGCATGTCACCGGGAACCTTGTCATTCTGGCGGCACACATCGTCTCCGGCGGCGAAGCGCCGATCGCGCCGATATTGTCTGTACCGGCCTTCATTGCCGCGCTCGGCCTAACGCGTCTACTGGCCGGCGGACTGAAACGGATCCGGGTCGCCTCGCTGCAGCCTCTGCTCCTGCTGCAGTTCCTCCTGCTCGCAGCCTTTCTCGCAATCAACGCCGCCGCCGGCCCGCGCATTGATCCAAGCGCCGCGAACGCGATCGTCGGCGGCATGTTCGGCGTCTCGGCCATGGCCGTGCAAAACGCGCTCGTGCAGATCTCGCTACAAGGAGCGCCCTCAACCGCGGTCATGACGACCAACATCACGCGGTTCATGATGGATCTCGGCGAAGTGCTGCTAGAAGGTGATCCTGACAGCGTGGCCAAAGCACGCGGCCGGGCGAGCCGCACCTGGCCAGCCGTCATCGGCTTCGCCGTCGGCTGTGGCCTCGGCGCAGCATGTGAGTCCGCCATCGGCCTGTTGTCGCTGGCGCTTCCCACCGGCCTCGCCCTGCTCGCGTTTGCAATGACACTGGGAACACGTTCCACGTCGGGCGGCACTGATGGCCGGAGATGAGCTGCGGGCATTGTTGTCTCTGGACGCCACTCGGTTCGATGCGCGCGCCATGGCGAGTGCATTGCGCCCCGTGGCGCCACTGCTTTTTGGCTTGCGTCTCTGGGCCGCTCGGCCAAATCGCGAAGGTTTTCGGCTTCGAGCCACCGCGGGTCCCGCAAGATTGATCGGAGGCGCTGCGCGTTCCCGGCGTGATGAAACAGACGACCCAATTACCGAAGGATGTCGGCGCAAGCGGCATAGCGGACAGTTTGGGCCTGGAAGAATGAGCGGAGCTT
>DASQVN010000020.1:0-8171 GCA_035640755.1 Rhodopila sp. | reverse complement strand
CGGAGAGGTGACCAGACCGGCTCCGGCTCCTGCCGCCGCACCGATCAGCAACCCGGTCCCGAAGGTGACTGGACCGCCCAACGCACCAACCACGCCGCCTGTAGCTGCGCCAATCGCTGCCCCACCGCTGACCCGATCTGTTTTGGACACACCGCAGCCTGTCAGCCCAACGGCAATCAAGAACAATATCGGAAAGTAGAGTTTTCGTATGTGTCCCAAGATGCCTCCCTGCGTGATGTTCACGCTTTAACAGCGTACCGCCCTGGTGGTTTTGATGCTCCAGTAACGAAGTCGTCAAAATCGGTGATCCCGGGCGGCTTTGCGCGAGCTTGGTATAGTCTTCTGATACCAGCAGTCCGAAGGACCGGCTGATGTGTGTGCAGGTTTCCAAAGGGAGCAGTGTTGCAGCTGCGCGCGAAATCAATAACATACCAGCGACCCGGCCGTTCGAAAAACGGTCAATCCTTCGGCCGCTGTTGGGGTGGACAGCCCCATGGTATGAGAACGCACGTTTGGCGGCTGTAGCGTTATCGCTGGAGCGGCGGCTTGCTTCCTTGCAGATTGACGGATCAGCCGCGGTCAAGCGCCTCCCGTACGGCCCGTGCCAGGTCGGCATGGTCGTAGGGTTTCGAGAGAAGTGGCAAGTCCGCAGCCTCGGCGCTGGACTCGGTACGGATGTTTCCAACCATGTAGCCGGACGTGAGCAGCGCCTTGAGGCCCGGTTGTTGCCGCCGCGCCTCCCGAACCAGCGTCACGCCATTCATCCCGCCCGGCATCACAACGTCGGTGAGCAGCAAGTCAACCGCCGGCGCGCCAGGACGAGAGAGAACGTCCAGCGCTTCCGGCCCCGATGCAGCCAGGATCGGGGTATACCCGAGTTCCTCCAACTGAACGGCCACCACGTCGCGTACGTCAGGGTCGTCCTCGACGACCAGGATCGTGCCCGTGCCGGCCTGTGCACCGGGCAGGCGTGCCGACGTTGACGGCTCGGCGGAGACTTCCGGAAGATGAATACGAACCCTGGTTCCCTCACCGGGGGCACTCTCGATGCTCAGAAAGCCGCCGGACTGGCGCACAAACCCATAAACCTGACTGAGGCCAAGGCCAGTGCCATGGCCCACCTCCTTGGTGGTGTAGAACGGCTCGGTTGCCCGCTCCAGAACCTCCGGCGGCATCCCGGTGCCCGTGTCCGCGACCTCGATGAGCACATAGGATCCCGGTTGGGCGTCAGCGTGCCGGGCAGCCATCCGGGCGTCCAGTGTCAGGCGGCTTGAGCGAACAACCAGCCGGCCGCCGTCCGGCATGGCGTCACGCGCGTTGACAACCAGGTTGAGCAGGGCCGAACCGAATTGCGCCGGATCAACGTCACAGGCGCCGACTTCCGGATCAAGTTGGAATTCGACATCGACAGTCTCATCCAGCATGCGCGTGGCCAGCACATCGAACTCACGGATCAGCTCATTGATCAGGCGCGTCTCGGGCCGCAACGTTTGCCGGCGGGCGAAGGCAAGTAGCTGGCCGGTCAACTGGGCGCCTCGCGTTGCCCCTTTATGTGCCCCGGCAACCAAGCGGGTGAGCCGCGCATCCCCGGCAACAGCGCGTCCAAGCAGCTCGAGATTGCCCGTGATCACGAGCAACATGTTGTTGAAGTCGTGGGCGATCCCGCCGGTGAGCTGCCCGACCGCCTCCATCTTCTGCGCCTGTCGCAGTGCGTCCTCTACATGACGTCGTTCGGCGACTTCGTTCTCGACACGCTGTTCAAGCGTTTCATTGAGCTGCCGCAGGGCCTCTTCCGCCCGCCGCCGCTCAAGCGCAAGGCCAAGCAGGTTCGCCATGGCCTGCAGGAAGTCGACGTCGTGCTCGGTGAACGTTCCGGGCACTTCGCTATCGGCCTCCAGGATGCCATAGGGGCGTCCCTCACCAGCCAGGATCACGTTGATGGCACGCCGGACACTGTGTTCGACGAGCAGCTCAGGCGTGCTGAACCGCTGTTCGCTTGACAGATCGTTCGTGATCACGGGCTTGCCCGTGTGCAGGGCGTAGCCGGCCGGAGAATTCAGTTCAGCGCCAATCGTCGCTTGGCCGACCACGCCTTCCTGCCAGCCCACGCCGGCCCGGACCAGCAAGCGGTTCTGCTCGGGCAGATATTCCAGCACCTTGCAGTAGCGGACCTGCAGGCCGAGCGCGGTCAGTCGGCAGGCTTCTTCGAGCAGGGTGTCAAATGCCACATTCCCCAGTGCACGCCGCCCGAGCTCCGCCAGCAGCGCCTGCTGGCGAAGTCTCGCTTCGAGCTGATCATGGCTCGTTGCTGCATTGGGGTGCTCGCTCATGTGGCGAGCTGTGGCGATCATTGCGGCCGAGGTCAACCTCGGAGCCGAAAACAAGAGAGATCCAAACTCAGGCTTTTGATTCCCACCTTCATCGGGGCCACCTGCCGGTGTTCAGCGGCGTAGGCGTCGAAATGACCATTCACCCGGGATGCCGGACCGTTCCTAGCCACGATGTCTCTGGGCCACAATATCTCTGGGCCACGATGTCTCTGGCTTGTTCGGCCCGGCATCGATCGGGGGGGCTCACCCCGCCAAGTCTGCTGCACCACCCTCCAGCTCATCGATAAACCCCGAGATCACATCCAGGCCCTTGGCCCAGAATGCCGGGTCGGACGCGTCCAGGCCGAACGGAGCCAGCAGCTCCCTGTGCCGTTTGGTGCCGCCGGCGCGCAGCATGTCCATGTATTTCGCCTGGAAACCGGGATGCCCGTTCTGGAACACGGAATACAGCGCATTCACCAGGCAGTCCCCGAACGCGTAGGCATAGACGTAGAACGGCGAATGGATGAAGTGCGGCACATAGGACCAGAATACGTTGTATTCCGGGGTGAACGCGAACGCCGGGCCGAGGCTTTCCGTCTGCACCTGCAGCCAGAGCTCGCCGATGCGCTCGGGCAGCAGCTCGCCCGAGCGGCGCTCGTCATGCAGCAGCGTCTCGAATTGGTAGAAGGCGATCTGCCGCACCACCGTGTTCAGCATGTCCTCGACCTTGGCGGCCAGCATGATCCGCCGCTGCGCGGGCGTGGCGGAGTTCAGCAGCGACTGGAAGGTCAGCATCTCGCCGAACACACTGGCGGTCTCGGAAAGCGTCAGCGGCGTGCCGGACATCAGGTATCCTTGCTTGCCGGCGACAACCTGGTGGACGCCGTGGCCCAGCTCATGCGCGAGCGTCATCACGTCGCGCGTCTTGCCGTGATAGTTCAGCAGCAGATACGGATGCGCGCTGGGCACCGTCGGATGCGAAAACGCACCGCCGGCCTTGCCGGGCTTCAGGCGAGCGTCGATCCATGGGCGATCGAAGAAGCGGCGGCCGACCGATGCCATCTCCGGGCTGAACGCGGCGTAGGCATCCAGCACGCGCTGCTTCGCCTCGGACCATTCGATGTGCCGGTCGTCGTCGCCGGGCAGCGGCGCGTTGCGATCCCAGTGCTGAAGCTTCGGCAGGCCGAGCCATTTGGCCTTCAACAGGTAGTAGCGGTGTGAGAGCCGCGGGTAGGCATCGCGGACGGCGGTGACCAGCGCGTCCACAACCTCGTCCTCCACCATGTTGGCGCGGTTGCGATAGCTGCCGGGGCGCGGGTAGTGGCGCCAGATGTCCTCGATCTCCTTGTCCTTCGCCAGCGTGTTGGTGATCAGGCTGAACAGCCGGATATTGGCGCCGAACGCCGCGCCGATCGCCTTGCCGGCAGCCTCGCGGACCGCGCGGTCGCGGTCGGAGAGCTTGTTCAGCGCGTCGGTGACCGTCAGCTCCTGCCCGTTCACGGGGATGCGCATCGCCGCCACCGTCTCATCGAACAGGCGCACCCAGGCGGCGTTCGCGGTCAGGTCACGCTCATGCGACAGCTTCTCAAGCTCGTCCGATAACTGGTGCGGCCGGAACACGCGCAGGTCGCGCAGCCAGGGCTGGTAGCGGGCCAGTGCCGGGTCGGCCAGCTTGGCATCCAGCACGCTATCGGGCAGGCGGTTCAGTTCCAGCGCGAAGAACAGCAGGACGCTGCTGATCGCCGTCACCCGCTCATGCACGGTCTGATAGAACCGGGCGATGGCGGCGTCGGTCGAGTCCTCGGCGAACAGCAGCTGCGCGTAGGATGAGATGCGTCCCAGCGCTTCCTGGATCCGTTCATACTCGGCGATCGCGGCGGCCATGGCTGAGCCGGGCAGCGCGGCGAGCTTGCCCGCATGGGCCTGGGCGAACGCCTTCGCCGCCTGCTCGGTCTGCGCAAGGTCATCCTTGACCTGCTGGCTGTCGGGTGAGGCGTAGAGATCGGACAGATCCCAGGCCGGCAGGGCGGCGGGTGCATCGTTCATGATGAAGGTACGTCCTCGACCTAGTGTAACGTCGGCGGGATGTAAGCTAGGAAGGCCGCCCGTCAAAGAGCAACCGACACGACGCTGAATCGCTGGAGGGGCTGAATCGCTGGAGGGGCGGAATCGCTGGAGGGAGCGTGCAGACCTATCCCACCTGGCCAAACCTGGCCTCGATGATGCTCGGCCTCGCACAACGCTGGCCGCGCAAGCCCCTGCTGCGGGCGTTCCGCGACGGGGCGTGGCAGTCGACCACCTGGGGACAGTTCGGGCGTCAGGCCGCCGCCTGCGCGCGGCATCTGCGCGCGGCGGGCGTCTCGGCCGGCGACCGGGTACTCATCTGCGCCGAGAACCGGCCGGAATACCCGGTTGCCGAAACCGCGCTGATGGCGATCCGCGCCGTGCCGGTGCCGGCCTATACCACCAACACGATCGACGACCATGCCCACCTGCTGCGCGATTCTGGCGCCCGCGCGGTGATCGTTTCGTCCCGTCCGCTGGCGGAGCGGCTGGTGCAGGCGGCGGGGAAGGCGGATGGCCTCGATCTTCTGGTGGTGATGGACGCCGATATGACCGACGGCGCGGCCCGCATCCTGCGCTGGGCGGAGCTGGTCACCGATGCCGGTCCGCCGGACGATATCGCGGCCGAGGCGGCGGCCATTCCCCCGACGGCACTGGCCTGCCTGATCTACACCTCGGGCACCGGCGGGCAGCCGAGGGGGGTGATGCTGCCACACCGCAGCATGCTGTCGAACTGCGCCGGCGCCCACGAGCTGGTCAAGCCGTTGCGGCTGAAGGACGAAATCTACTTGTCCTACCTGCCGATCGCCCACGCCTATGAACACACGGTCGGCCAGTTCTTCCTCCCCAGCCTCGGCACCGAGATCGTCTACAGCCGCGGGGCCGAGCATCTGGCTGCCGACCTGCAGGCCGTGCGGCCCACCATCCTGACCGCGGTGCCGCGTGTGCTGGAGGTGATCCGGACCCGCATCCTGACCCAGGTGGCACGGGAAAAGCCATTGAAACGCAAGTTGTTCGAGACCGCTCTTGAGATCGGATCGAAGCGTCTCGACGGTGCGCCGCTGAGCTTGCGGGAGCGGCTGTTCGATCTGTCCATGGAACGGGTTGTCCGTGCCAAGGTGCTGGGCCGCTTCGGCGGCCGTCTGCGTGCGCTGATGTCGGGCGGCGCGCGGCTGGAGCCCGAGGTCGGGCGCTTCTTCCTCGCGCTCGGGCTGCGGATCATGCAGGGCTACGGCCAGACCGAGGCCGGTCCGGTGATCAGCGCCAACCCGCCCGACGCGATCCGCATCGACACCGTCGGCGTACCGCTGCAGGGGGTTGAGCTGCGCATCGCGGAGGACGGCGAAATCCTGGTGCGCGGCGGCCTGGTGATGGACGGCTACTGGAACCGCCCGCAGGACACCATGGCGACGATCCGCGACGGCTGGCTGCACACCGGCGACATTGGTGAACTTGACGACGGCTATCTACGTATTACGGATCGCAAGAAGGACATGATCGTCCTGTCCGGCGGCGAAAATGTCTCCCCCGCGAAAATCGAGGGCATGCTAATGGCGGAAACCGAAATTGCCCAGGCCGTGATTGCCGGCGACGGCCGCAGCGGCCTGTCGGCCCTGGTGGTGCCGGCTAACGGCTACGACGACGTCGCGGTCGCGCTGGCGGTGGACCGCACCAACCAGCGTCTTTCCGTGCCGGAACGAATTCGCAAGCATGCCGTCGTGCAGCCCTTCACCATCGAAAACGGCCTGCTTACGCCGTCCCAGAAGATCCGCCGCGTCCTGGTCATCCGCGCCAACGCGCACATACTCTCCCGCCTGCGCTGATGGCTTGCCGGGCAATTATGGGGTGTGTGGCTTTATGCGGGGCTTTGCCCCGGACCCCATTAGAGGGCTCTGCCCTCTGGACTCCCACCAAGGGCCGGGGGCCCTTGGAACCCGATACTTGCCTAGTGCCTGGGAGGGGGCCAAGCGTGTGGCTGCAAGGTCCGGGTCGGCCCCCTCCCAGGCACTGGGCCAAATGTCCGATTGCAAAGGCCGCGCCTTTGCTGGGGGTTCAGGGGGCAACGCCCCCTGACGGGGTCGTGGGGCGGAGCCCCGCACAAGACCGCACATCCCCGACCCGCCCGATATGCCATTGCCGGCGGGGTGAGGCTCTGCTAGACGGCGCGGCTCATTATTTGGCATTGTTGGATGGGCCTCGCTGGCTTGGCGGGGCCGCTGTCATTGAGGAAGGGGCGTTGGCCCATGGCCGTACCGAAGAGAAAGACCACACCGTCGCGCCGGGGCATGCGTCGCGCGCATCATGCGCTGCCGAAGGAGACGCATGCCGAATGCGCGAACTGTGGCGAGCTCAAGCGCCCGCACCACGTCTGCAGCCATTGCGGCTACTACGACGGGCGCGAGGTCGTAGCCGCCGGCAAGGCGCTGCGGGGCGCTGTCCGCGCCTGAGTCGCGGCAGCGGCATGGGGCTGATCCGGCCGTGACCGCCACCTTCACGCTGGCGGTGGACGCCATGGGGGGCGACAAGGGCCCCGAGATGGTCGTCCTCGGCCTGGAATACGCGGCGGAGCGGCATCCGAATGCCCGCTTCCTGCTGATCGGCGACGAGCCGCGGCTGCAGGCGCTGCTGGCAAAGCACCGGCGCGCCCGCGCGCTGTGCACGGTCCGGCACGCGCCGGAGGTCATCACCAACGACATGAAGCCCACCGCCGCACTGCGCAGCCGGCAATCCTCGATGCGGCTGGCGATCGACGCGGTTGCCACCCGGGAGGCGTCGGGGCTGGTGTCGGCCGGCAACACGGGGGCGCTGCTTGCGCTGGCGAAGATCGTCATCAAAACGCTGCCGGGGCTCGACCGGCCGGCCATGGCGGCGATCTGCCCCTCGGCCCGCGGCGACGTGGTGATGCTCGATCTGGGCGCCAACGTGCAGTGCGACGTGCGCAACCTGGTCGAGTTCGCCGTCATGGGCGACGTGTTCGCCCGTACCGTGCTGGGCCTGACGGCACCGTCCGTCGGACTGCTGAACGTCGGGTCGGAGGAGCTGAAGGGCGATGATACGGTGCGCGACGCGGCCGAAATCCTGCGGTCGAGCCATCTCGGCCCGCAGTTCCACGGCTTTGTCGAGGGGCATGACATTGCCGCCGGCACGACGGACGTGATCGTCACCGACGGGTTCACCGGGAATGTCGCGCTGAAGACCGGCGAGGGGGCGCTGAAGCTGATCGGCGACTTCCTGCGGCAGGTGTTCACCAGCGGCATCGTCGCCAAGCTGGCGTATCTGATGGTCCGGCCAGGGCTCGACCGGCTGCGCGAATGGCTCGACCCGCGGCGCTACAACGGCGCGGTGATGGTCGGGCTCAACGGGGTCGTCGTGAAATCGCACGGCGGCACCGACGCACTTGGCTTCGCGCATGCCGTGGATGTGGCGATGGACATGGTCGTCCACCGCTTCAATGAACGGATTCGGGAAGATCTGGCGCGCATTGGGCTGGACAAACAATCAACGGCGGAGAAGAACGGGCAGGAGCCCAGGGCCGGCACGCAGCCCGGTTCCACCCCCGATTCTACGCAGGATTCCACCCCCGATTCCACCCGGGGGGCCATCGACGACAACACGCACCTCGCGACCGCCTGAGCAGGTTTCATCATGCCGTTTTGTTCCATCCTCGCCGGCTGCGGGGGATATCTTCCCGAGCGCATTGTCACCAATGACGAGCTATCGCGGACCGTCGACACCTCGGACGAGTGGATCCGGGAACGCACCGGCATCCGCCAGCGGCATTTCGCCGCGCGGCAT
>DASQVN010000019.1:0-6417 GCA_035640755.1 Rhodopila sp. | reverse complement strand
TCGTGGTTGGCGAGTTCGCACGCACCGGTTGGCTGCCTTATCCACCGCTGTCCGAGACTACATACTCGCCCGGCGTCGGCCCGGACTACTACGTCTGGGCGTTGCAGGTGTCCGGGGTGGGAACGTTGATGTCCGGCATCAATCTGGTCACGACGATCCTCAAGATGCGCGCGCCGGGCATGAGCTATCTGCGCATGTCGATGTTCTGCTGGACTGCGTTGTGCTCCAACCTGCTGATCGTCGCCGCCTTCCCGATCCTGACTGCGACGCTGGCGATGCTGGCGTTGGACCGCTACATGGGCTTCCACTTCTTCACCAATACCGGCGGCGGGAACATGATGATGTTCATGAACCTGATCTGGGCCTGGGGCCATCCCGAGGTTTATATCCTGGTGCTGCCCGCCTTCGGCGTGTTTTCCGAGGTGATCTCGACCTTCTCGCGCAAGCCGCTGTTCGGCTACCGCTCCATGGTTATGGCGACGCTGTTCATCACCCTGGTGTCGTTCACCGTGTGGCTGCACCACTTCTTCACCATGGGCGCCGGCGGCAACGTCAACGCTGTGTTCGGCATCGCTACCAGCATCATCGCAGTCGGCACCGGCGTGAAGATCTACAACTGGGTCTTCACCATGTATGGCGGCCGCATCCGTTACGCGACGCCGATGATGTGGTCCGTCGGCTTCATCGTAACGTTCACCATCGGCGGCATGACCGGCGTGCTGCTCGCGGTACCCCCGGCCGATTTCATGCTGCACAACAGCCTGTTCCTGGTGGCGCACTTCCACAACGTCATCGTCGGCGGCGTGGTCTTCGCAGGCTTTGCCGGCCTGACCTACTGGTTCCCCAAGGCGTTCGGCTTCCGCCTGCACGAAGGCTGGGGCAAGGCCGCCTTCTGGTTCACCGTCGCCGGCTTCTACGCCGTCTTCATGCCGCTATACGTCGCCGGGCTGCTTGGCATGACACGTCGCCTGCAGCACTACGACTACGCCCCGTGGCAGCCGTGGGTGATCGCGGCCAGCCTCGGCGTCCTGGTGATGCTCGCCGGCGTCATCTGCCAGGTCATGCAGATCGTCGTCAGCATCCGCCGGCGGGAGGATCTGCGCGACCTCACCGGCGACCCCTGGGACGGCCGCTCGCTCGAATGGTCCACGCCATCGCCCCCGCCGGCCTTCAACTTCGCCGTCATGCCGAACGTCCGGGGCGAGGAGCCGTACTGGGAAATCAAGCAGCGGGCCATCGAGACCCAGCAACTGGCCGCGGAACCTGACTACAAGCCGATCGAGATGCCGCGGAACAGCCCCACCGGCTTCATCACCGCCTTCTTCTCCACCTTCACCGGCTTCGCGCTGATCTGGCACATCTGGTGGCTGGTCGGCGTCGGCCTGGTCGGTGCCTACGCGGTGTTCGTCTGGTTCGCTTGGCGCGACGTGCCCGAATACATCGTCCCGGCCGAGGAAGTGGCCAAGGTCGATCGTGCCCGACGCCAGGCGCGCGAGGAATGGCTGCACGCCCACGCCAGCGGTGTGGGAGAAACGGTATGAGCGCGAGCCAGGCAGTTCCCGCCGCCCACCCCCGGGACATGGATCCCTACAAGCTGGGGCGCGGCCATGGCATCCCGCCAGGCGGACACAGCATGGCGCCGGGGCATGGCGAAGGCGGCCCCGCCTCCAGGCGGGTGATCGTTGGCTATGGCTTCTGGATCTTCCTGCTCAGCGACATCGTCATGTTTTCCGGCTTCTTCGCGGCGCATGCGGTGTTGCAGCACGCCACCGCCGGCGGCCCCTCCGGCCGCGAACTGTTCGATCCGACGCGCGTCGCCGTTGAGACTGCGTTCCTCCTCGCCTCCAGCTTCACCTGCGGCATCGCGGCCGTCGCCACCGAGGCACGCAGCATGCTGTGGACCGAGGTCTTCTTCCTGGTCACCGGCTTGCTGGGCGTTGGCTTCCTGTCGCTGGAAATCCAGGAGTTCTCAGGCCTCGTCGCCCGCGGCGCCGGCCCCGAGACCAGCGCCTTCCTCTCATCGTTCTTTGCCGTCGTCGGCCTGCACGGCCTGCACGTCACCGCCGGCCTGCTGTGGCTCGGCACGATGATGGCACAGGTGTTCATGAAGGGCTTCCGCGGCGACATCCTGCGCCGGCTGCTCTGCTTCAACCTGTTCTGGCACGCGCTCGACATCATCTGGGTGGCACTGTTCACCGTTGTGTACCTGATAGGAGAGGGCACATGAGCCACGGCGGTCATGACGAAGAGATCGACGAAGGCGATCTCGGCCCGGGGACAATGAGTTTGCCGCACGTTCGCGTGCGTGAGGGGATTCGAGGCTACCTGATCGGGCTCGCGGCGGCGAGCCTGCTGACCGTCGCGTCGTTCTACGTCGCAGGCACGCACCTGATCTGGGGCCCCAGCATCCCCATGGCCCTCGTGGTTCTGGCCGTGGCGCAGATTGGCGTGCACCTGGTGTTCTTCCTGCACATAACCACCGCACCCGACAACACCAACAACGTCCTGGCGCTGGCCTTCGGCGTGCTCATCGTCGCGCTGATCGTGGGCGGCTCGATCTGGATCATGCAACACCTGAATCAGAACATGGCGCCGATGAGCCAGGTGATGGAGATGCAGAGATAGCGGCAGCCGAACCTCCGCGCCGGCGCGGTGTTCACACTCCTGAAACAGAGCACCGTTCAAGGAGGTCAGGCCATGGCGCGCACCGTCACGACAAAGCGAGGCGCGAGGCCGGCCGGTGCAAAGCGTGCCGCGGCGCAGCCGGCGCGCAAGGCCGCAAAAGCCCCGGCGAGGACTGCGGCCAAGGCCCCGGCCGCGCCACAGCGGGGGCTGCCCGTCGAACTCGCAATCCCGGAAGCTCCCGCCGATGAGTTCCAGGACCGGCTCGAACAGCTCGAAAAGGCACATGCGACGCTGCGCACCCGGCAACAGGCGGCAGCGCGCGCGGCCAAGGCGTGCGAAGCGCGGCTCGTTGAGTTGGAAGCGCGCATGGATGCGGTGGAGCAACGAGTGGCGCGGGCAGAACGCGCCGTGCAACGAACGGCCAAGCCGGCATCGCGGCCGCGCCCAACCCGCAGGTCCCGCGAAGTCGATCCTGGCGATTCAGTGCCCGAGGGCGTTGCCGTACGGGAACCGGAGCCGCTCGACCAGGAAGCAGAGGCCGCGCTGGAGCAGCTTCAGCATATCAGGGAAAAGTAGCTGGGGCGCGTGATCCGCTGTATCAGGACGATCGTGTCGGCCGCAGCATGATCGGCGCGTTCGGCGCGGGTGGATCGCGTTCCCGGATGCCGGCAAGCCGCAACCCTTCGGCGTAGTGCAACTTGTCGCTCTCCCGTTCCATCGGTGTCACGCTCATGAAGCGTTCGATGGTGAAGTCGGGCTCCAGCGCCAGCAGGCGGCGGCGGATCGTGGCGGCGTCCTGCTCTCGCCCGAGATGCCCGAGGGCAGCAAGATAGGGCTTGTAGCCCGCGCTGAAGGCAGGATTGAGCTGGCAGACCGCGCGCCCGACCTCCACCGCGGTTTCATAGTTACGTTTCATCATGTGGATCAGCACAAAGAACGCGTCGAAGAAGAACGCGTGCGGATCCAGCGGCGACAGCTTCTTGTACCGGTTGGCCCGACGCTCGGCCTCGTCCAGGTTGCCGGCATAGGCGTGCGTGACCGCTGACAATGCCCAGGCCATTGCCAGATTCGGGTTCAGCGACAAGGCGCGCTCATGCAGCGCCATGGCTTCGTGCAGCCGGCGGTGCAGGAAGGCGCGCACATGGCCGCTGATCGCCAGCCCGCGGGCATCAAACGGGTCCAGGACGATTGCCCGTTCCGCCAGCTCGCCGGCCCGCTCCATCATCGCCTCCGGCCTCTCCGCCCAGTCCTGGCCGACCAGGAAAATGTGCCAGTAGGCATACCAGGCATAGGCAGCGGCGTGGTCAGGCTCGAGCCTTATTGCTTCGGCGAGGTGTTCTCCCGCCTGCATGAACGCGTCGTGTTCCATCCGTCCGATCAAGGGGATGGCACGCAGCATCAGGTCGTACGCTGTCGCATCGACCGGCGGGCGGCCGGTGAGGCGCTTGGCCTCGATCAGCAGGATTTCCGGGTCGATCTGCGCAACGACCTCGGCCGCGACTTCATCCTGCAGGCTCAGCAGGTCGCTGGCATCGCGGTCGAAGCGCCGAGCCCAGACGATCTGGTTGGCCGCGCGCAGGTCCAGGAGGCGCAGGCTGATGCGAATCTTGGTACCTGCCCGCTGCAGTGTGCCGTCCAGCAGGAAGTCGAGTCCGAACTCCCGCCGAATCGCAGCCTCGTCCCTGTTGTCGGCCGCGAACCGCCCCAGTGAGTTGGAGGAGACGATGAACATCCACCGGAACCGCGCCAGCGCCGTGGTGATCTCGTCCGCCAGGCCGGGGGCGAGGTGCGCGTCGTCCTCCGACATGCCGACCATGCGGAACGGCATGACGCCGATATGGACGCCGCCGCGATGGCCGGTCTGTTCCGTCCGCGGCGCTGGGGCCTCCGGGGCAGGGGGCGCGTCGGCAACCGTCGCAGCGGCCGGCGGTGGCGGCTCCACATGCGGCGGCCGCAGCGGCACGCGGGTATGGGATGGGCCACGTATCTCGGTCAGCAGTTTCTGGGTTTCCCCCGACGGCGTCGCGTCCAGCATATCTGCCAGCACCGCGCGGCACCGGTCATAGGCCTGCACGGCGAGGCCGCGCTCGCCGCGCGCGGCATGGGCGCGCATCAGGGTCCGCCAGGCGCCTTCGTGCGCCCGGTCGATGGTCAGCAGCCGCTGTGCCGCGGCGATCGCGGCATCAGGCTCCAGGTCGTCGCGCAGCAAGGCTTCGGCGACGCCGCGGGCGCGATCGCGCAGCCGCTCCCGCTCGGTGTTCAGCCAGGCATCGAAGTTCGGGTCGATTCCGTCCAGATCCTCCAGCAGATCGCCATCCATCAATGCGAGGGAGGCCGGTTGCGCCGTGGTCGCCTTCATCACCTCATCGACATCGATCCAGACCGTGCCCGGCCGCAACGTCAGGTGGTCGCGCGTGATCTGCAGGATTTCCGCATCCGCCGGCGTCAGCGCCTCCAGCAGCCGGTGGATCTCCTGTCGTAACGAGGCGCGCGCCTGCTCTTCGGGCCGGCGGCTCCAGAGCTGTTCCGCCAGCCGGCCGCGCAGCACCGGGCGTGGCGCCGCCATCGCGATGCTGGCCAGCAGCGCACGCGTCTTGCGCCCTGAGGGGAGCACGCTCTCGCTCCGCACTGTCCATGCCTCCATCTGCCCGATCAGCCGCAGACGGACGACAACCTGGCTCGGTGATGACGGTGGTGCGGGAGCGGAATGCCGGGTGGATGGAGCTGACATCGTTCCCTTCGCTTCCAGGACGCTTGCTTTACCGCCGACGCGTCGGAGACGCCAGCTTTGCGTGTTACGAACTGTGGATTTTCTGTTTTACGAAGTCAAACGCCACAGCGAACGCCGCATCAGCATCCATCTCCGACGTGTCGAGATGAAACGCATCCGGCGCCGCCCGCAGCGGTGCAGCGGCGCGTGCGGCGTCCGCCGCATCACGTCGGCGCATCTCATCCTCCACGGTATCAAGGCCGGTGTCGATACCCTTCGCCTGCAGCTCGTGCCAGCGGCGACGTGCGCGTTCCGCCAGGCTCGCGGTGACGAACAACTTCGCGGCGGCATTCGGGAAGATCACCGTGCCGATGTCGCGCCCATCCAGCACCGCGCCCGACGCCAGGGCGAAGTCCCGCTGGAAGGCCAGCAACGCGCGGCGAACCCCCGGCACGGCGGCAACGGCACTTGCGGCGGCATCTGCCTGGGGCCCGCGCAGGTCGTTCCGGTCGAGGTCGATGGGGCGCAGCGCCCGCGCCGCGGCTGCGGCCGCAACGGGATCGGCGGGATTCCCGCCCCGGTCCAGTACAAGCCGCCCGACCGCGCGATACAGCAGCCCGGTATCCAGATAAGGCAGCCCAAGGGCCGCTGCGAGCCGGCGGGCGAGCGTGCCCTTGCCCGATGCAGCCGGACCGTCGATCGCAATCACCGGCGTCATCCGATCCGCGCTCCCAGCCCGTTCATCAGCCCCACGAAGCCGGGAAAACTGGTGTCGATGAAGGCGCCGTCGTCGGCTGTCACCGGACTGGCCGTTGCCAGGCCCAGCACCAGCGCCGACATCGCAATCCGGTGGTCCATGTGTGTTGCGACCGTGCCTCCGCCGGCGGGCGGCACACCCGTGCCATGGATGATCAGGTCGTCGCCTTCTATCTCCACCCTGGTGCCGTTCGCACTCAGCAGCGCGGCTGTCGCCGCCAGCCGATCGCTTTCCTTCACCCGGAGTTCCTTGAGCCCATGCAAACGCGACGTGCCGCGTGCGCACGCGGCCGCGACCGCCAGGATCGGGTACTCATCGATCATGC
>DASQVN010000018.1:0-3602 GCA_035640755.1 Rhodopila sp. | reverse complement strand
GCTTTGTGCAGCCACCTTCTTCGCGCCGGAGTTCGGGGCCAAGCTGCCGCAGCTGGTCGCCCGTGTGTCGTGGCTGCTGGAGGATCGGCCCGAATTGAGGAGCTTCATCCACCCACTGGACAGGCCTGGACACGGTGGCCGGCATCTGCTCGCCCTCGTGGACGAGGCGAAGCTGCGGCGGATTCTCTCGGCCATGCTTGATGAGAACGAGTTCCTGAGCCCCCATGGCATTCGCTCGATCTCCCGCTGCCACGCCGCGGACCCTTACGTTTTCCAGGCGGGGGGACAGGAGTATCGGGTGGGATATCTCCCAGCTGAGTCGGACACTGGTATGTTCGGCGGGAATTCAAATTGGCGCGGCCCTGTCTGGATGCCAGTCAATGCCATGCTGGTCCGGGCACTCCTCGTCTACTATGCTTACTACGGGGACGCGTTTAAGGTCGAATGCCCCACCGGTTCCGGTCAGATGATGAACCTCTACGAGGTCGCGAAGGAGATCAGCCGCCGCCTCGCCTCAATCTTCCTGCGAAACTCAGAGGGCCGGCGTCCAGTTTACGGCGGGACGCAGAAATTCCAGGTAGACCCGAATTGGCGAGATTGCATCCTGTTCTACGAGTACTTCCACGGCGACAACGGCGCGGGGCTCGGTGCCAGTCACCAGACCGGCTGGACAGGGCTGGTGGCCACCCTGATGCACGTATTCAGTCTGGTTTCCCCCGATGCGATCCTGGAGGGCGGCCGAGGAACGAGCTTTGCCGCAATGGCACAAAGCGACGACGAGAGGATGGTCAGCGCCGCCGGTAAGTGAACGATGCGCCCGAGCGCATGGACGAATATGCCGCCGCGGTGATCCGTCGGGGGCAGCTTATGTGGCGGGGCAGAATCGGCCTACTTCTTTATACGCGTTGAGCCGGATCAATGCCAGTTCCGGCAAGAGTTCTATCCTGGGTGGTACGTTGGAAAGCCGTAAGCGTCTGGGCAGCCACGCCGGACGAGGGGGTCAGGCGGCGTGGCGTTGATCGAGCCGGGCGCGGATGCCGCGGATGTTCCAGGGCAGCAGGTCGTCGATCCGTTTGACGGGGTGATCGGCGATGCGGATCAGCACTTGGCGCAGGTAGTCCTCCGGGTTGAGACCGTTGAGCTTGGCGGTTTCGATCAGGCTGTAAGCTGCTGTGGCGCGCTCGCCACCGGCATCGGAACCGGCAAACAGCCAGTTTTTCCGGCCCAGACACATCGGCCGCATGGCGCGTTCGGCGGCGTTGTTGTCGAGACAGGTGCGGCCATCGCGCAGCACCAGGGTGAGAGCCTCCCAGCGTGAGAGCGTGTAGCGGATGGCGCCCGCCAGGCTGCTTTTGCCGGAGATACGGCCCAGGCTGTTCTCCAGCCAAACACGCAGATCGGCGAGCAACGGTGCGCTTTTGTCTTGACGGATAGCCAAGCGGGTCTCTGGCGATTTGCCGCGCGCGCTGGTCTCGATCCCATACAAAGCGGCGATGCGGTGCAGCGCCTCGGCGGCCAGGGGCGACTGGGTTTCGGCGTGCACGTCGAAGAACTTGCGCCGGGCATGCGCCCAGCACGCCGCCTCGGTGACGCCGCGGTCATAGAGACCGGCATAGCCCGCGTAGCCGTCGGCCTGAAGGATGCCACGGAAGGCCCCCAGGTGCTCGCGCGGATGCTCCCCTTTGCGATCGGCACTGTAGCGATACAGCACCGCAGGCGGTGCCTGGCTGCCGAAGGGGCGGTCATCGCGCACATAGCACCAGAGGCGGCCGGTTTTGGCGCGGCCGCGGCCCGGATCGAGCACCGGCACGGTGGTGTCATCGGCGTGCACCCGCGCCGCCGTCATGACATGGCTGCCGACGGCTTCGACCAGCGGGCGCATCAGCCGTGCCGTCTGCCCGACCCAATCGGCCAGGGTGGAGCGATCCAGATCGACACCGTCACGGGCATAAATCTCGGCCTGGCGATACAGCGGAAGGTGGTCGCAGTATTTCGCCACCAGCACATGCGCCAGCAGCCCGGGCCCGGCCAGGCCACGGTAGATCGGCAGGCTGGGTGCGGCGGCCTGGGCGATGCGTTCGCAGCTCCGGCAGGAGAGTTTCGGACGCACATGGCGGGTGACCCGGAACGCGCCCGGCACATACTCCAGCACCTCGGTGACGTCTTCGCCGAGCCGACGCAGCACCGTGCCGCCGCAGTGCGGACAGGCGCATGGGGCGGCATGCTCGACCACGTCACGCGGCAACGCATCCGGCAACGGCCTGCGCGCGGGCTTGCGGCGGGAGGTCTCGGGTTCCGCCGGAGCGGTGCGTTGCTCCGGCTCCGGCGGCGTGGTCTCGGCCACCTGCTCTTCAAGATCACCCAGCACCAGCTCAAGCTGCTCGATCGCGCCGCGCAGCTTCTCCGACGAGGCGCCGAAGCGCTCGCGCAGCAGACGGGCCAGGCGCTGCTTCAACTGCTCATTGCGCAGCACCTGTTCCTTCAGCCCAGCCTGCGCCGCGGCCAGGTCCGCCGCGTGCTCCGCCTCGCGATGCAGCAACAGGCTGCGCAGGGCGGACACGCTGTCAGGCAGGGTTGTCGGGTCGAGCGGCGCTGGCATCGGCGAATCGTCCAATACCGATTCGCGTCGCTCCAAGTTTTTCCGGCTCTCAACACGAGGTTTTCACCCCGCCATCTCCGGACGCCACGTGCGGATCGGCATCCGCCAGTCGATCCCTTCAAGCAACATCGACAACTGCGCAGGCGTCAGCGAGACCGCGCCATCTTTGGCCTGCGGCCAAACAAAACGACCCTTCTCAATCCGCTTGGCAAACAAGCACAGGCCCTGGCCGTCCCAGGCCAGCACCTTCACCAAGTCGCCGCGGCGGCCGCGGAAGACAAACAACTGGCCGCTGAACGGGTCCTGCCCAAGCTGCTGCTGCACCAGCATCGCCAGGCCGTCAAAGCCCTTGCGCATGTCGGTCACGCCTGCCGCCAGCCAGACACGCACCCCAGGGGGCGGCGCGATCATCCGCGCAGCACGGTCATGATACGTCGCAAGACCGCCATATCCACGCCACGGTCCACCCGCAGGCGCACGCCGTCAGGCAGCACAATCTCAATCGTTCCCGTGGTCACCGTCTGAGAAACGAGCGGCGCAGGCGCCGGTGTCACTTCCGTCACGTGGACCGGCACAAACCGCGACGCTGAATGGCCGGACAGCCGTGCCTCACACACCTGCCGCCGCCAGGTGCGCAGCAAGCTCGGATACACATCATGCCGCGCCGCAACCGCCCGCACCGTCGCGCCGGGTTCGTGCGTCTCTGCGACGATCCGCAGCTTCTCCGTCACGCTCCAGCGCCGACGCCGTGCCTTGACGTCGATGATCTCAATCGTGCCGTCCGCCATCGCAAGACCCCGACCTTAAAGACCGCTTTAAGGTCATCAACCTTGCCAACCCACCCAGATCAGAACAGGGCGGGGCAGGCCGGACGCTTACGACGGGCGCGCTGGTCCGGGCGTCACTTGGGGATAGACCCACCAAGGCGGGTCAATCCCCAAGGCTCTGCAACCGGCAGCCCCGGCTCGGACCGAGCCGATTGCCGTCAAATCGCTTCCTTGAG
>DASQVN010000017.1:0-2455 GCA_035640755.1 Rhodopila sp. | reverse complement strand
GCACAGGCCTGTCCGGGGATAGCGGGTTAGTCCAACGTCTGGTTCCGGCAAGTCGGACTTCGGCACGCACCTTAGCGGGGCGTGGCCTCACCTTACGCTGCCGGCGTTGGCGCACCGGGCGGCCGCGCGCGCCTTGGCTTGGAAGCGGCCGCGGCCGGCTGGCTGGGTTCGCGTTCCGCCGCACGCTCGGCCCGCAACGCGGCACACTCGCCTTCCGCTGTGGCGGCCCGGGCCATGGACCTCGCGGGCCGCGGCTTCGGCCCGCTCTGCCCGTTGCCGCTCACCGGCAGCCCTCTGGTCGGCAGTCGCAACGGCAACGCGCAGGTCCGCAATCGTGCCCTGGGCGGCGTCCAGCCTGGCCTGCAGCGCCGCTATCTGCCAGCGGAGAATTCAGGGGAGCGGAGCGATGCGCGCGCCAGCAGCGATGATGAGCGCCGGAACATGGTCACCTGCGGCACGAGAGACCAGGGCGCCTGGTCATGGCACGTTCGTGCTGCCGGTGGTATGCTGACGTTTCACATGACCGATCTCGTCAAGCATCCGCGTGAGATCGGCGATGCTCGCCGTCTCGGCGGGGCTCAGTGGCTGCTGCGGATGGAAATGCGCGAGCAGGACCTGCAGAACGTCGCCGATGCGGCCCAACTGCTTGCCGTAGCTCGCGACATCCGAAAGCACCCGCTTCTCGACGGCCGGATTGGACGAAATGCCGAAATTGATGTTGAAGAGCCCGACTTGGCTGCCGACTGGATCGAACAGCATGGTCCAGGGATTGATCGTCTGAGTGACGTTGCCCGAAAGCGGCAGCTTGAATTCCGGCATGGATGCCTCCCGGTCGGATGTGGAACGGATCGCCTCTAGCGCCGTCCCAAGTCTGGAGATTGGAGGGCTGCCCGTAGGTGACTCTGGTCACACGACCAGCGGATTCTCGGCGAACACATGACTTCCGGGTGCGGCAGCGGCAGTTCTCCGCCTCACGCAAGGTCAGCTTTGGGGGGTTTACTGCCGGTCCACTTGCGGGCTGGGATGCCCGGAATCGGATATTGGAGAGTTCCACAAAGCGGACTCACGGCGTCACCTAAGCGGCTTTTCCCAGTAGGGGGGATCACCGAACGTCTGCCGCAGATGCCGGGTCAGGGCTTGGATTTTCACTACGGCGGTTCGGTCCCGCGGGTACGCGATAAAGAGCTGAGCACCTTCCGGTTCGAAGCCAACGTCGAGCGCCCGGAGCGCGCCGGTTCGGAGCTCATCCGGCACGATGAAGGCGGGCACCAGCGCGATCCCCAAGCCGGCGAGAGCGGCCTCTCGGATCACCATACCGTTGTTGATCCTGAGGCTCACGGTCGGGCGCACCACCCGCGTTCCCGCCGGGCTCTGAAACCGCCAGTCGGTTTCTCGATACCCATAGAGGATCGCCCGGTGGCCTGCGAGCGCTGCGAGGGACTTGGGGTCGCCATGCTCGGCGAGATAGGCCGGCGAGGCGACGAGCACGCGCCGGCTCGGCGCCAAGCGGTGAGCAACGAGACGGCTATCGCCGATTGGACCGTGACGGATCACGGCGTCGTACCCGGCGGCGATGTCGACGAACCGGTCGTCCAGCTCGAGCGACGGGACGATCTTGGGGTGCTGCTTCAGGAACGTGATCAGCGCCGGCGCAAGGTGCAGGCAGCCGAAACTGACAGGAGCCGATAGCCGCAGTGGACCGATCAGCTCGCCGCGTCGCTCCGCCAGCTCGTCGCGCCCGTCCTGTGCCTCCTGGAGAATGCGTCGCGCACGGAACAGGAAGGCGGAGCCATCCTCGGTGAGCGACATCTTCCGGGTGGTGCGCTGGATCAGGCGCGCGCCTAGTTCGCGCTCGAGGTCGGCCAGGCGTTCGCTGACCACGGACTTGGGCAGACCGAGGCGCCGGGCGGCCTCGCTGATCGATCCCGCCTCTGCAACCGCCGCAAAAACAGCGAGACCTTCTAGTTTCATGATTGTTCGGGATTTCCGAAAAGCAATTCCGGCGAAGGTTGGCTAGTCCGGACAATGCGGCTTGACGATTTTGTTGTCGAGCTGGCGCGGAAGCCCGGGCCTTTCGAGACGCCGCGATGTTGTCGGCTCCTGGCGCGGCACGTTGGCCGGTTCGGGCTTGTCACATCGGCAATACCGTTGGCCGAGCACTGCGCAACGGGCGACAGCTTCGGCACGGCTCAACAGGTGCCGTTTGACCATGAACTTCAATCGATCGGAGCAACACCCATGAATACGCAAAGCTATACGCAAACTCGGTTCTCGGCAGACAACGCAGCACTCGTCTTGATCGATCACCAGTCGGGAATCATGCAGTTGGTGCATGACTATTCACCGGCTGAGTTTCGCAACAACGTAATCGGACTCGCGAAGCTCGGAAAAGTCTTCGAGCTGCCTACCATTCTGACCACGAGCCTTGGTCACGGCCCTAACGGCCCGTTTATCC
>DASQVN010000016.1:0-12950 GCA_035640755.1 Rhodopila sp. | reverse complement strand
CAGGTGCGCCAGGCGGTGAAATGGGCCATCGACTATGACGCCATCGCCAACAACATCACGCCCGACAGCTACGTCGTATCGCAGAGCTTCCTGCCCGCCGGCCTTCCCGGCGCGCTGAACGACAAGCCGTTCCACAAGGATGTCGCGAAAGCCAAGGCACTGATGGCCGAAGCCGGCCTGGCGAATGGATTCGCAATCAGCATGGATTGCCCATCCATCCAGCCCTACACCGACATCGCACAGGCGGTGCAGGCCGACTTCGCAGCGGTCGGCATCAGGATCAACCTGATCGTCGGCGACACCAAGCAGGTCATTACCAAGACCCGTGCGCGTCAGCATCAGATGGCGATGCTGTACTGGGGCACCGACTACTTCGATCCGAACTCCAACGCCCAGGCGTTCTGTGCCAACCCCGACGACAGCGACACCTCCAAGCTGAAAATCCTCGCCTGGCGCAGCCATTTCGTGGACAAGCAGCTCACCGCCATGGTTGAAGCCGCCGCGAAGGAGCTGGACTCCGAAAAGCGCATCGCGATGTATCAGCAGATGCAGAAGCTGGCGCAGGAACGCTCGCCGTTCGTGATGCTGCTGCAGGCGATCTCGAACGGCGTCCAGGGCAAGGGCGTTTCGGGCTTCGTCATCGGCCCGCTGCCCGACTACACGAAGTACTACGACATCACCAAGGCATGACGCACGGTGGCCCGGTCCGCGCTGTAGCTGCCACAGGAACCAGCGTGCTGATCACGCTGTTCGGCCTGGTCCTGGTCACCTTCCTGATCGGCCGGGTGATGCCCATCGACCCGGTGATCGCCATCGTCGGCGACCACGCCCCGCCGGACGTCATCGCCCGCGTCCGCACCGAGCTCGGCCTTGATCGCCCCCTGCCGGTGCAGTTCGCGATCTACCTGCGCAACCTGTTGCAGGGCGATCTGGGCCGCTCGGTCATGACATCCAACACCGTGGTCGCCGATATCACCCATTTCTTCCCCGCAACTATCGAGCTTGCGACGGTCGCCATCCTGTTCGCCACCCTGATCGGCGTGCCCCTGGGCGTCCTGGCCGCTGTCCGCCAGGGCACCGGCACCGACCACGCCGTGCGCATCTTCTGCCTCACCGGCCAGTCCGTGCCCATCTTCCTGCTCGGCCTGCTCTCGTTGCTAATATTCTACGCGACCCTCAGCTGGGCCCCCGGCACCGGCCGCCAGGACGTGGTCTATGAAGGCGACGTGCCGATCATGACCGGCCTGTTGACCGTGGACGCCCTGCTCTCCGGCAACTGGGACGCGCTGCATGACGCACTCGCGCATCTCGTGCTTCCCGCCGGCGTGCTGGCGTATTTCAGCATGGCCTACATCACCCGGATGACCCGCGCCTTCATGCTGGATGCGCTGCGCGGCGAATA
Organism: Rhodopila sp.; assembly: GCA_035640755.1. Lineage (GTDB taxonomy): Bacteria > Pseudomonadota > Alphaproteobacteria > Acetobacterales > Acetobacteraceae > Rhodopila. The sequence continues at coordinate 11,548 of DASQVN010000016.1, read as the reverse complement.
CATCGTCACCGCGCGCGCCAAGGGGCTGTCGGCCATGCGCGTCATCTGGCGGCACGCCTTCGGCAATATCGCCGTCCGGCTGATCACCGTGCTCGCGCTGACCTACGCTGGCTTGCTGGAGGGGGCTGTCGTGACCGAAACCGTCTTCTCCTGGCCCGGTCTCGGCCAGTATCTCACGGTTTCGCTACTGAACGCCGACATGAATGCCGTCCTCGGCGCCACGCTGGTGATCGGTATTACCTACCTGCTGCTCAACCTGTGCGCCGATCTGCTTTACCGTTTGCTGGACCCGCGCGCGCGATGAGCCGGCGGCACGCCAAGGCCAGCCAGCAATGGCGCGACTGGCTGCTGACCGAGACGCCATTTTCCCGCCGTCAGGCCGCCTGGGGCCGGCGCTATCGGACGTGGCTTGCGTTCTCCGGCAACCCGCTCGCCATGGTTGGGTTGATTATGGCCGTGCTGCTGTTCGTCGCCGCGCTTGCGGCCCCGCTGCTCGCCACGCACGACCCCAGCGCCCAGGACCTCGCCCACCGTCTGGCGCCTCCCTCCGCCGCCCACTGGTTCGGCACCGATGAGCTTGGCCGCGACATCTACAGCCGCGTGCTGTACGGCGGCCGCATCACCCTGGGCATGGTCGTCGCCGTCGTCGTGCTGGTGGCGCCGATCGGCCTCGCGGTCGGTTGCGTCGCCGGCTATTTCGGCGGCTGGCAGGACCGCGTGCTAATGCGCCTGACCGATGTGTTCCTGGCTTTTCCGCGGCTGATCCTGGCGCTCGCCTTCGTCGCCGCCATCCGCCCCGGCCTGACCAGCACCGTCGCCGCCATCGCGTTGACCGCTTGGCCTCCCTACGCCCGCCTGGCACGCGCCGAGACGCTGACCATCCGCGGCACCGACTACATCGCCGCGGTGCGGCTGACCGGCGCCTCGCCGTTTCGCATCATCCTGCGCCACGTCGCCCCGCTCTGCCTCGACAGCCTGATTGTTCGCGTCACGCTGGACATGAGCGCGATCATCCTGACCGCTGCCGCACTCGGCTTCCTCGGGATGGGCGTGCAGCCGCCGTCCCCCGAATGGGGCGCCATGATCGCCACCGCTCGGCGTTTCATCCTGGAGCAATGGTGGGTCCCCACAATCCCCGGCATCGCCATCCTGCTCGCCGCGCTCGCCTTCAACCTGCTGGGCGACGGCGTGCGCGACGTGCTCGACCCGAAGCAGAGATAGGCGCGTGCATGCTGGTCGAAATCGAGAACCTCTCCATCGCCTTCCCGACCCCGGCCGGCCTTGCCCCGGCAGTGCGCGGCCTCTCGCTGCGGATCGGCCCCCAGAAGCTGGGCATCGTCGGGGAATCCGGCTCCGGCAAGTCGCTCACCGCCCGCGCCATCCTGCGCCTGCTGCCGCCCTCGGCCCGCGTCACCGCCGACCGCCTGAGCTTCGACGGCATCGACATCCTGCGCGCCAGCGAACGCACGATGCGCGGCATCCGCGGACGCCGAGCGGGATTGATCCTGCAGGATGCCAAGTACGCCCTGAACCCGGTGATGACCGCCGGCCAGCAGATCGCCGAGGCCTGGCGCGCCCACGCCAGGGGCACACGGCGGGAGGCCGCGGCAAAGGCCCTCGACCTGCTGGAACAGGTCCGCATCCGCGATCCCGCCCGCGTCGCCCGCGCCTATCCGCACGAACTGTCCGGCGGCATGGGCCAGCGCGTCATGATCGCCATGATGCTCGCCCCTGACCCCGAGCTGCTGATCGCAGACGAACCGACCAGTGCCCTCGATGCCACCGTGCAGGCGGAAATCCTGCGCCTGCTGGAGGATCTTGTGACCCACCGCGGCATGTCCCTGATCCTGATCAGTCACGACCTGCCCCTGGTCTCGCACTTCTGCGACGACGTTGTGGTCATGTATGCCGGCCGCATCATGGAGCGTCTGCCCGCAGCCGATCTCGCACGCGCGAGCCATCCATACACACGCGGTCTGCTCGACTGCCTCCCCACGCTGTCCCTTGCAAAACCGCGCCTGCCGGTCATGCGCCGTGACCCCGCCTGGCTCACATGATCGAGGTCGAGAACCTGCGTGTCCGTTTCGGCGATGTCGAAGCCGTCCGAGGCGTCGCCTTCACCGTACCAGGCGGATCGAGCCTGGGCATCGCCGGCGAAAGCGGCTCCGGCAAATCGACCATCCTGCGCGCGCTGTCGGGCCTGAACCACGACTGGACCGGGCGCATGAGCATCGACGGCGTGCCGCTCACGCGCCGCCGCGGCCGGGACTTCTTCCGCCGCGTGCAGATGGTGTTCCAGGACCCGTACGGCGCCCTGCATCCGCGCCAGACGGTGGACCGCACGCTGTCCGAACCGCTGCTCGTGCATCGCATCCCGGACAGCGAAACCCGCATCCTGCGCGCGCTGGAGGAAGTCGCACTGTCCCGGACCGTGCGCTTCCGCTACCCCCACCAGCTCTCCGGCGGCCAGCGCCAGCGCGTCGCCATCGCGCGTGCCCTGATGACCTCGCCCGACGTGCTGCTGCTGGACGAGCCGACCAGCGCGCTCGATGTCTCGGTTCAGGCCGAGGTGCTGAACCTGCTGGCCGATTTGCAGGCGCGGCGCAGCCTGACAACTATCATGGTCAGCCATAACCTGGCCGTCATCGCCCATCTCTGCCCGATGGTCGCGATCATGCAGCAAGGTGAGATCGTCGAAACCCTGACCACCGAAGACCTGCGCGCCGGCCGCACCAAGCACCCCCACACCGCTGCCCTGCGCGCATTGAGCACAGAGCTGGAGGAAGCATAGCCAACGTTACCCTCTCGTCATGGTCGGGCATCGGTTCGCTTCGCGACCCGATCCGACCATTCGCGCACCGGCGGCGACGCAACGAATCGCCGCACCATCGGCCGCTCCGGCGGCTCTGCCAAATTCGCCAGTGAACAATTCTCCAGCACCGCGGCGATCGCATCGCGCGCCTGCCGCATGACCGGCTGGAGCCGGCAAGCCATGCCGTCATGGCAATCCGCGCATGGCCCGAAGCGCGTTACGCTGGCGCATGGCGTTAGCGCCAGAGGCCCATCAACCAGCCGCATGACATCCGCCACCGAGATCGCGTCCGGCGAACGCGCCAACCGATGCCCGCCCTGCGGTCCGCGGCGGCTTTCCACCAGCCCGCCATCCCTCAGCTGTACCAGGATCGCCTCCAGGAACTTGCGCGGAATCTGCTCCCGCGCCGCGATATTGGCGGCCGCCATCCAAATCCGCGATCCGTAGGCCTCCGCCAGCACCGCCGCGGCCCGGACGGCATATTTCCCTTTGCTGGACAGCATCGTTCCCGTGCCCCCGATGCACCCCCCCGGACGCACCCCCGTTGACAATCCCTCGGTGCCTCGACCCTAATTCCTACTCGATAAGTATGCAATTGGGATGATCGCAATGTCCCACCGACGCACCTCAGCGGAGCAGCTCGATGACCACGATCGCCATCGTCGGGGCCGGGTTCAGCGGCACCCTTCTGTGCCTGCACCTGTTGCGCCATTGTCCGCCCAGTACGCGGCTGGTGCTTATAGAGCGGCACAGCCAGTTCGGCCGCGGCCTCGCCTATTCCACCGGCAACCCCAGCCACATCCTGAATGTCCCCGCCGCGCGCATGAGCGCGTTTCACGACCGCCCCGGCGACTTCGTCGCCTGGCTCTCCACCCAGCCCGAGGCCGCCTCCCTCGGCCCTGACAGCTTTGCCCCCCGCCGCCTGTTCGGCGCCTATATCCGTGCCCTGCTGAATGAGGAACTCAAGCGGTCCGGGCGGGACCGGCTGGAGCTCGTCCGCGGCAACGTTGTCGGCATTGACCGGGGCAATCCCCGCCTCGCCCTGCAGCTCGAGCGCGGTGATCCGATCCCGGCCGAAATCGCGGTCCTCGCGGTGGGCAACTTCCCGCCCGAGCCCTCGGCAGTTCCCAACCGTGCCTTCTACGACACCCCATTCTACAGCGGCGATCCGTGGTCACCGGCGGCGCTGGACGGGCTGCCCCCCGATGCGCCCGTCCTGCTGCTGGGCACCGGCCTGACCGCGGTGGACGTGGCCATCTCCCTGCTCGACCGGAAGCACACAGGCCCGATCCATGCCATCTCCCGCCGCGGTCTGCTGCCGCGGCGGCACGCCTCGGTGCCAGCGCACACGCCAGAGCACGCGCCCTTTCCCACCTCGGTGAACGACCTGGCCCGCTTTCTGCGGCGCGAGGCCGCACGCGCCGCCGCCCAGGGCAGCAGCTGGCAGCCGATCATCGACGAGCTGCGCCCCTTCACCGTCGATATCTGGCAGACCATGCCGCTGCGCGACCGCGCCCGCTTCCTGCGCCACCTGCGCCCATGGTGGGAGGTGCACCGCCACCGCATGGCGCCCGAAGTGGCCGACCGCATCGAAGCGGCACGAGCGGCCGGCCAGTTCCACCTGCTCATCGGCCGCGTGCGGGACTATGCCGAACAGGACGGCCGCGTAACGGTCTTCTACCGGCCGCGCGGCAAGGAGCAGCCCGAGCAGCTTGAGGTTGCGCGCGTCATCAATTGCGCCGGCCCGAGCGCCGATTACGACCGTATGCCCGATCCTCTTGTGCGCACGCTCCTCACCGACGGCACCGCCCGCCCCGACCCCCTGCGGCTCGGCCTGGACGTCACCACCAACTGCGCCCTGCTGCATAGGGACGGCAGCATCTCCCGCCGGATCTTCGCCGTCGGCCCGGTCACCAAGGGCGCATTCTGGGAAATGACGGCGGTGCCCGACATCCGCCGCCAGACCGAGAAGCTGGCCGAACACCTCGCTGCGCTGGTCAAGGCCAGGCCGGTGGCCCGGGTACTGTGACGTCCCTCGCTGTATCTACGTTTTGTTAACGAATTCATGCTGTCATGCCGAACGTCATCAGGTTCGGACGGCATTCATGCTCAAATCGGTATCTGCTGCACTCCTTTTGAAGTGCATCGTCGGCTTGTTTTCGGCCGCGATCATCGCCGTGCTCGCCGCGCAGTCGTGGCTGGCCTGGTCGGATTACGCCGCCAGCCAGCGCGCCACGGCGGTGGTCGAGGTATCGCGGAACATCTTCACCGCTTTGACAAACCTGCGCAACGACCGCGCCGGCACCCAGCGCGCCTGGGCCGATGAACAGCCCATGTCGGCCACCGCCGCCTCCGACCTGCGCCAGCAACGCGGCGCCGAGATGATCGCACTGCGGAACAGCCTCGCCGCCCTGCCGGATATGGCCTTCAACGGCAAGGACACGCTGCTGCCCGCGCTGCGCGCCTCGGTGGAGCGCCTTGCTGCCCTGCAGGCCGAGTTCGACTCGCATATCCGCGACCCGAAATCCAGCCGCCGAGGGGATCTGGGCACACAATACGGGGCCGAAGCGACCGCCCTGCTGGAAACACTGCAGCGCACCGCCGCCAGCACGTTCGGCAGCGTCAAGAACACCGACGCCGCCATCACCTTGCTGCTGGAGGTCAAGCAGCTTGCCTGGCAAGCTCGTCAGGCCTCGGGCGAGGCGGCACTGCTGGTCTACAAGAGCCTGGCCGCCGGGTCCGCGCCCGAGGATGCGCTACTGCGGATCCGCGGCTTCAACGGCGCCGTGCATAGCCTGTGGGCATCGATCGACGACGCGGTGGACGAGTTGCCGCTGCCCGCCGGATTCCGCGAGGTGATCGCCAAGGCCGAGGCGACGCAGTTGGACCCGGAGTATGAGGCCGCGCAGGCCCGCGTGCTGGAAGCGCTGCTCAAGCACACCGACCCGGGCATGACACCGGACACGTGGTCCTCCTATTCCGTGCCGAAGCTCACGGTCACCCTGGATGCCGCGAACGCTGCCCTGAGGCTCGCCGCTGAACGGGCCGGAACGATCAGCGCCAATGCCACAGCCGCACTCGTGCTTCATCTGGCCGGGCTGTTCGTTGCCCTCGCGGCCGCGGGAGCCGGCTTGGTCCTGATCACCTACAAGGTCACCCGGCCGCTCCGTTCGCTGCAGGATACGACCCAGCGGCTCTCACGCGGCGACCTGTCGGCCGTATGCGGTCTGCAGGACCGCCATGACGAGATGGGCGCCATGGCCGGCGCGCTGAACGTGTTCCGCGAACAGGCTGTCGCCAAGGCCCGCATCGAGGCGGAGCAGCGGGCGCAGCAGGAGCAGGCGGAGCAGCGGCGCACCACGGTGGACGGCCATATCCAGGGGTTCCAGACTGCGGCCTATGCCGTGCTGAGTGAATTTGAGCAGGCCTCCCGCCAGATGGACCAGACCGCCGCCACCATGCTGCGGACCGTCGAGCGGACCGATGGCGGAATCCGTTCGGCCGGACATGCGGCCGGCGAAGCGTCGAGCAACGTCGCCAGCATCGCCGCGGCGACCGAAGAGGTCAGCGCCTCGATCTCCGAGATCAGCCGCCAGGTGCAGCAGGCCGCCGTGATCAGCAGCCGAGCGGTGGAGGAAACGCAACAAACGGATGCGACCGTGCGCGGACTGGCGGAGAGCGCCGGCCGCATCGGCGACATCATCAGCCTGATCAGCGACATCGCCGCGCAGACCAACCTGCTCGCGCTGAACGCAACGATCGAGGCCGCCCGCGCGGGCGAAGCCGGCAAGGGCTTCGCCGTCGTCGCCTCCGAGGTCAAGTCGCTCGCCACGCAGACCGCCAAGGCAACCGAGGAGATCAGCCAGCAGATCACCCAGGTGCGCGGCGTCACCCAGGAAGCCGTCGAGGCCATCAAGCAGATCCGCACGACCATTGATGAGGTGAACAAGGTCGCCGCCGCCATCGCCGCCAGCGTCGAGCAGCAGGGCGGCGCGATGCAGGAGATCGCCCGCAGCACCCAGCTCGCTGCCGACCGCACGCGGGAGGCGTCGAGCAACGTGAACGCTGTCAGTGACGGCACCGCGGCAACGACGCAGTCGGCCGAGGCGGTGAAGGCGGCCGCTGATTCATTGACGGTGCAGGCCGGCCGTCTGCGCGGCCAGGTGGACGACTTCATGCGCCGTATCCGCGCCGCCTGACCGGCGCCATGCCCGCCGCGCCATAATGCCGCGTGCCCCGGGGTGTGAACCATTTCACAGACCCGGGCCCGCCGCATCTGCCATGGTTCGCATGCCGGCCGGAGTGACCGACACCGCGACGGCCGGCATGGATCATGCCGATGATCCACATCAGCCCGGACCTGACCTCGCCCGGCTACGTCACGTAGCCGGGCGCTTTTTTGCATCGACGGCGCCCCGTACATTGCCCGTTCGTAGCCGCCACGGGACGGCGGGCACCGATCCCTGGCTCCGGGCCGGTCGCGTCATTCGCGCACGCCGCTTGCTTCGCGGCCCAAGACCCATCATCTGACCCGAACCAGTTGTCACCGTTCCGTGAAGCCCGCCCGCCATGACCGATGACCTCCCGATCGCCCTGTCGCCCATCGACGCCGTGAACCGGCTCGAAACCCTGCATGCCGAGGCGGTGCAGGCACAACGCGCCGCGCTGATGCGCTTCGCTGCCGGCGGCCCGCCCCCGTCGGAGGAAGAGCGGCGGCTGTTCCGCTACCCCGAGCTGCGTGTCCTCTGGATGCCGAACGGGCCGGTCCCCACCACCCGCCGGGCCTGGGGCAAGTTCCAGGCCGCCGGCGCCTATGCGACGACGATCACGCAGCCGGACTTCTTCCGCCCCTATCTGCTCGATCAGCTGCAGCCCCTCGTCGTCGAATTCGGCGCCACCATCGAGGTCGGCATCAGCCACCAAGAGATCCCCTACCCCTACGTCCTCGAACGCGGCGATGAGCTCGCCGACAGCCCGCCCGCCGACCTTGCGCGGCACTTTCCCACTCCCCTGCTCTCGGCCGTTGGGGATGAGGTCGCCGATGGCCTCTGGACCTTCTCCAAGGATCAGCCGCGTCCGCTGGCGCTGTTCGACGCGGTGCGCATTGACTACTCGCTGCGCCGCCTGCTGCACTACACCGGCACAGACTGGCGCGACATCCAGCCCTGGATCCTGCTGACCAACTACCAGCGCTACGTCGACCAGTTCGTCCGCTGGGGACTGGATGAGCTGGCGGACCCTGCCAGCCCATATGACCGGCTCAGCGCCCCTGGTGGAATCACTGCCGCCCGCGGCGATGACCCGGTGCAGACAGCCGAACGCCTCGCCGCCGCGCCCTGGCACCGCTTCCAGATGCCGGCCTACCACCTGCGCCGGGCCGACGGTCAGGACGGCGTCAGCATTGTCAACATCGGTGTCGGCCCGTCGAATGCGAAGAACATCACCGACCACCTGGCGGTGCTGCGCCCGCATTGCTGGCTGATGATCGGCCACTGCGGCGGGCTGCGCCAGTCGCAGGCGATCGGCGACTACGTGCTGGCGCACGGCTATCTCCGCCGCGACCGCATCCTCGATGACCTGGTGCCGCCCGAGGTGCCGGTGCCCGCCCTGGCCGAGGTTCAGGTGGCTCTGCAGGAAGCTGCCATGCAGGTGACCGGAGAGCGCGGCGATGCCCTGAAGCAGCGGCTCCGCACCGGCACCGTCGTGTCCTACGACGACCGCAACTGGGAACTCCGCTGGTCGCAGGAGCGACGGCGCATCAACCTCTCCCGCGCCATCGCCGTCGACATGGAGAGCGGCACGCTCGCCGCCCAGGGCTACCGGCTGCGGGTGCCCTACGGCACCCTGCTCTGCGTCTCCGACAAGCCGCTGCATGGCGAGATCAAGCTGCCCGGAACCGCCAGTGCCTTCTATCAGCGCGCAGTGGGCGAGCATCTGCAGATCGGCATCGCCGCGCTCGATCTGCTGCGCGGCAACCTCGGCAGCCTGCACTCCCGCAAGCTGCGCAGCTTCGACGAGCCGCCGTTCCGCTGACGACTTGGGCCGCTGACGACCAGCCCGTTGGCGACCGGCCGAGGCCTATCCGGCGCTGCTTCCAGCCGAGGCCGGAACGCGCCACTATCCCCCGCCGACCATGCAAAGGGGAAACAGCCATGCCGTTCTACGAAAGAGGCAACGTCCGTATCCATTACGAGGAAACCGGCGCAGGCTTTCCGCTGCTGATCATTCCTGGCGGCGGCCTGAACTCGACCATCGGCTTTCTCTCCGGCGGCGCCCCGTTCAATCCGGTGGAGGAATTTGGGCGCGAGTACCGCTGCATCACCAGCGACCTGCGCAACGCCAATGGCGGCGAGTCCTCCGGCCCGCTCGAGGTCGATCGCCCCTGGGATGCCTATGCCGATGACCAGCTCGGCCTGATGGATCACCTTGGCATCCCGCAATTCATGGTGCTGGGCTTCTGCATCGGCGGCCCGTTCATCTGGAATCTGCTGCGCCGTGCGCCCGGGCGGATCGTCGCGGCGGTACTGGCGCAGCCCAGCGGCTTCCGCCCGGAACAGCCCGACCTGTTCTACAACAACAACATCAACGGCTGGGGCCCGGCGTTGTGCGAACGCCGGCCCGACATCACGATGGCCATGGTGGAGAAGTTCCTGACCCGGATGTACCGGACCAATCCCGACTTCGTCCTGACAGTGACGCGCGATTTCGTCCGCGACTGCCAAGCCCCCATCCTGGTGCTGCCCGACGACATTCCGGCGCATCCCTACGCGGTGGCGATGGAATCCGCCCTGCTGGCGCCTGAGGCGCAGGTCAGCCTCTATCCATGGAAGGAGCCGAAGGAGCGGATTCCGCTCGCGGTGCGCCACATCCGCACCTTCCTCCGCGCTTACGCCCCAGGCAGCTGACGTGTCGAACGCGGCGGCGGATTATTCCGCCGCCAGCCCCGGCATGAACGCCGCAACCTCGGCCCGTTCCGCGGCCGCCATCGGCCGGGGCCACCACGGATCATCCCACTCGGCGAACAGCGGCTGGAGTTTCGGCATGACCTCCTCGGCGAACAGCTTCGTGTTGTACTTCGCGAGGTCCTTGCCCATGTTGCCGAACTGCAGCAGCAGCATCAGGTGCCCGACATTCAATTCGGTCGCGACTTCCGTCAGTTGCTCGACCACTTCCGCGGGCGAGCCGATGATGACGTAGCCGCTGTCGATGATCTCATCCATTTCGGTCGCCCGCACACGCGCCCGCGCGCTGGTGGCCGAGGCTCGGCCGATCTGGCTGACGATGCCCGCGCGCTGCGTGGCCTCGGTAATGTAGCCTGGCGGCGTCGCGAAGCGCGGATCGACATGCAGGCAACGGCCGTAGAAATACTCGGCGGCGGGCTTGTAGAGTTGATAGGCCTTCTCGCGCGTCTCGGCGACGCCGACGAACTGCAGGAAGCCGGCGCGGTTCGGATTGCGGTCCTTGCCCAGCCGACCCATTTCATCCCAGAAACCCTTCATCGTGGACTTGCCGTCCTTGTAGCCGAAGTACGACAGGTAGCAATACACATAGTCCATCTCGGCGCACCACTGCCACGTCTCGACCGAGCCGCCGCCGGGTACCCAGATCGGCGGATGCGGCCGCTGGACCGGCCGCGGCCAGATATTCACATAGCGCTGCTGGTTGAATCGGCCGTTGAACGAAAACGTTTCTTTATCGGTCCAGGCACGCGTGATCAGGTCATGCGCCTCATGGTAACGCTCGCGCAGCATCGAGGGGTTCTGACCATAGGCGTAGCAGTCATCCATCGGCGTGCCGACCGGGAAGCCGGCGATCAGCCGCCCGCCCGAGATCACGTCGATCATTGCGAACTCCTCCGCCACCCGCGTCGGCGGATTGTAGAGCGCGATCGAGTTGCCCATGACGCAGATCGCCGTATCCCGTGTGCGGCGCGTCAAGGCCGAGGCGATCAGGTTCGGCGACGGCATCAGCCCGTAGCCGTTGGAATGATGCTCGTTCACGCAGACCGCGTCGAAGCCGCAGTCCGCAGCGAACTCCAACTCATCCATGAAGTCGTTGTACATCAGGTGGGCGCGTTTCGGGTCGAACAGCGATGAATGGATATCGACCCAGACCGATGTGTGCTTCTCCCGGAAATCGTCCGGCAGCTCGGTATATGGCATGAGGTGAAACCACATGAGCCTCATGTTCTTTGTTCCTCCCGTCCTCACCTGGCATAATGGCATGCCGGATGCGGGCCCGGATCATGACTGCCCGGAAGCGTGGCAAAAAGACCGACCCACATCTCGGTAGGTGCCGCATGGGGAGGAAAGCACTATGCGGGTCGGTTGGCAAAGGATCATCCATGTTGTCCAAGGTAGAAGGTCATACCCCGAACACCCGTGTAACGTGCAGAATCTGACGTGGTTGCATTATGCGTGGAAAATTTCAGCGGCACGCTCGCATCACGTTCATTGTGATCTGTTCGGCTTGCTGGTGGAGGCAACACCCGATTGCCGCCCGCCGCGCTACACGCCGGCGCAACTCCCGTGCGTCATGGCAACGGACACGCGCGTTGCGGCAACCGGAATCGGGCCGCTATCGTACATGACGATAGGCAGGAGAAACCGGACATGGATGCGCGCGACCTGAAGGTGTTCGAGACCGTGGCTCGGCTGGGCAGCATGGGCCGAGCAGCTGAGGCGTTGAACACGGTGCAGTCCAATGTGACTGCCCGTATCCGCCATCTGGAAGAGC
>DASQVN010000015.1:0-3290 GCA_035640755.1 Rhodopila sp. | reverse complement strand
GGTGGGGCAGATCACCCGGCTGCGCACGGGGGTCGAGGGGCTGCTGGGCTCCTTCCCGCTGCCGCGCGTGCTGCGGGACCGGATGATCTGAACTGGATGATCTGAACTGGATGATCTGGACTGGATGACGTGAACTGGATGATCTGAACTGGATGACAGGGGGCGGTGAAATCTCTATCTGTGCCGCAACCGGCCAATCTTGCGTGATTCCTGCGCCGCTGGCCGACGGCACAGGCCGCTCCTCCCCCCTCTGGCAGACAACATGACCGACACCCCGATCGAGCGTATCCGCAATTTCGCGATCATCGCGCATATCGACCATGGCAAATCCACCCTGGCCGACCGGCTGATCCAGGCCACCGGCGGGCTGTCGGCGCGGGAGATGACGAACCAGGTCCTGGACAACATGGAGCTGGAGCGGGAGCGCGGCATCACCATCAAGGCGCAGACGGTGCGGCTGAGCTATACCGCGAAGGACGGGCGGACCTATGAGCTGAACCTGATGGACACGCCCGGTCATGTCGACTTCGCCTATGAGGTCAGCCGCAGTCTGGCGGCGTGCGAAGGCAGCCTGCTGGTGGTGGACGCCTCGCAGGGGGTGGAGGCGCAGACGCTGGCGAACGTTTATCAGGCGCTCGACGCGAACCATGAGATCGTGCCGATCCTGAACAAGATCGACCTGTCGGCGGCGGAGCCCGAGCGGGTGAAGCAGCAGATCGAAGACGTGATCGGGCTGGATGCCGCGGACGCGGTGGAGATCAGCGCCAAGACCGGGCTGAACATCGAGGGGGTGCTGGAGGCGCTGGTGACCCGCCTGCCGCCGCCGAAGGGCGACGCCGGGGCGCCGCTGAAGGCGCTGCTGGTCGATAGCTGGTATGACCAGTATCTGGGCGTGGTGATCCTGATCCGGGTGAAGGACGGTCGGATCCGCAAGGGGCAGAAGATCCGCATGATGTCGACCGGCGCGGTGCACACGGTCGAGCAGGTGGGCGTGTTCACGCCGAAGATGGTGCCGGTCGATGATCTGGGGCCGGGCGAGATGGGCTATATCACCGCTGCGATCAAGACCGTGGCGGACTGCAATGTCGGCGACACGATCACCGATGACCGGGCGCCGGCGGCGGAGCCTCTGCCCGGGTTCAAGCCGTCGATCCCGGTGGTGTGGTGCGGGCTGTATCCGGTGGATGCGGATGATTTCGAGAAGCTGCGCGACAGCCTGGCCAAGCTGCGGCTGAATGATGCGTCGTTCCACTATGAGCCGGAGACCTCGGCCGCGCTGGGATTCGGGTTCCGCTGCGGCTTCCTGGGGCTGCTGCATCTGGAGATCGTGCAGGAGCGGCTTTCGCGGGAGTTCGACCTGGATTTGATCGCGACGGCGCCTTCCGTCGTGTACCACGTGTTCCGGACCAACGGCGAGATGCAGGAACTGCACAACCCGGTTGATATGCCCGATGGCTCGGTTATTGACCATATCGAGGAGCCGTGGATCCGGGCGACGATCATGGTACCGGACGACTACCTGGGCAGTGTGCTGCAATTGTGCACCGAGCGGCGCGGGCAGCAGGTGGATCTAACCTATGTCGGCAACCGGGCGATGGTGGTGTACCGGATCCCGTTGAACGAGGTGGTGTTCGACTTCTATGACCGGCTGAAGTCGGTCTCCCGCGGCTACGCGAGCTTCGATTATGTCATGGACGGGTATGCCGAGAGCGATCTGGTGCGCATCTCAATCCTGGTGAACGGCGACCCGGTGGATGCGCTGTCGTTCATCGCGCACCGGTCAGCGGCGGAGAGCCGCGGGCGGGCGATCTGCGCCCGGCTCAAGGACCTGATCCCCAGGCAGTTGTTCAGGATCGCGATCCAGGCCGCGATCGGCGGGCGGGTGATTGCGCGCGAGACGATCAGCGCGCTTTCGAAGGACGTGACGGCGAAGTGCTATGGCGGCGACATCACGCGCAAGCGGAAGCTGCTGGAGAAGCAGAAGGAAGGCAAGAAGCGGATGCGGCAGTTCGGCAAGGTGGAGATCCCGCAGTCGGCCTTCCTGGCGGCGCTGAAGATGGACGCCTGATGTGACGGCCGTGCGCTGATGTAACGTTTCCGCTGTATCCGGCAGACGGCGCCATATAGATTGATGCCGAACTGCCTGGAGACGGTGATGGGCTGCACGGTCGGCATCGGCATTGCCACGTTCAACCGGAAGCATATTCTGCAAGAAACGATTGAGCGGGTGCGCGCCTTGACGCGCACGACCGATGCCGCCTGGGTGGTGGCGGACGACGGATCGGACGACGGCACGCTGCCGATGCTGCGGGAACAGCAGGTGCCGGTGATCACCGGGTTGAACATGGGCATCGCGTGGAACAAGAATCGTGCGCTGTTCCTGCTGGCGCATGAGCTTGGCTGCCGGACGGTGATCCTGCTGGAGGATGATACCCAGCCTGACCAGCCCGGCTGGGAAGCCGAGTGGGTTCGCGCCGCGCAGCGCTGGGGGCATGTCAATTTCGCTGGCGACTGGCTGGCGGAGCATTTCCTGGCCGGCGCCGGCAGCTGCGACGATCCGGTCCGGTCGCGGCTGGTGACGGCGCAGTGCGCGGCGTTTTCCCGCGAGGCGCTGACCTATGCCGGTTACTTCGATCCCCGCTTCTCGGGCTATGGGCATGAACATGTGGAGCACTCGGTTCGCCTGGTCCGGTGCGGCTATGGCGGCTGGCCGCACCGGATCGAGGGGCAGGACGGGCCGGTTTTCATTTCGATCCGCGGCGCCCTGCGGGTTGTGCCCAGCCGGAGCCACGCCAATGCCGAGCAGGAGGGGAGGAATGCGGGTCTGGCGTATGAGCTGGGCGGCGAGCAGGCGTATCGCGCGCCGTGGCGGGACGACCGGCAGATGCGACAGTTCCGGTCCGAGATGGCGTCGGCGCTGGGCGGCGGGGCGGAGCGGTTTGCGCTGCATCCGGGGCGTGCGGGCGGGGTGGAGCGGCGCAGGCGGCCGGGGTTCTGGGTGCGGCTGCGGCGTGCGGCGTGAGCTGCGCTGGGTGTGTGGTCGAGGGGGTGGGTTTGGGGTTTGCTGCGGGCGCGGGGTCTGCTATGGAGGCGCCCCGGCGTGGGAGAGATGGCCGAGCGGCTTAAGGCGCATGCTTGGAAAGCGTGTGTACGTGCAAGCGTACCGTGGGTTCGAATCCCACTCTCTCCGCCACTTATGGGCTTATTCCTTTGATATTCATGTATTTTCTAGAGGTGTATCGTCGAGCCTACAACCCAGCATACGGATGAGAAGCGACGCTCCGGCGTTC
>DASQVN010000014.1:0-7658 GCA_035640755.1 Rhodopila sp. | reverse complement strand
TTCAAGGCTATATCGGCGATGTCTGCCGCATGGGCATCCTTGGCGAGCCCGACGCCGAGCTCTACGACCTGCTGGCCGAGATCGACTCGGTGCAGCAGGCGGCGTTCCGCGCCGTTCGCGCCGGCAACCCGGGGCGGGCCGCACGGCGCCTGGGCCGCCGGCTGATGCGCCGCCACCGAGGTGCCCGGGGCCGCCCGAGACGACGTTGAACCCGCATAGCCTTGGGGCGCATCGTTACGCCATGACCTTACTGCTGATCCTCGAGCTGTTCCTGGTGCTGGCCGGCGGCGGCCGCTGGACGCGCTACTGATGGACCGCTCCCCTTCCTTCTCGACGGTGAGGAAGACGCTGCGGTCGAGCATCGGTCCACTTGTTTTTAGGCTAGCTTTGAGCAGCCGACGTCATTAACCTATCTCAAAGAAGTCTTTAGGCGTTGGTGGAAAATCAGTTCCCAGCGTAGGGGAAGCATTATGAGCGTCAACGACGGAGGTCGATCGAGGGAAGTCAGTCGGCTACTGCGCTTGGAGGGCGAGGCAAGTCGGCTGTTGGTGACTGAATTCCAGCACAGCACTCGATCCAAACTCCGTATCAAGCGCGCGACGGCTCTCTATCTCGCAGCGCGGGAAAGGCTTGCTCAACTTACGGTTGGCTCATTGCGTCGGTATGGGTGATCCGCTGACCCCGCACTGAACGGGACCGTCAACGCCTCACTGACCCTCCCCTCGGCGGTAGAGAACGACGCTGCGGATCGAGCTAATCATCCTTATCGCGTCTGACACGTGCTCGCCAGCGCCCCGGGGCTACAGCCACTCGACCGCAAGCGTGAACGCGTAGCCCAGGCCACGCTCGGTTCGGATCATGCTGGGTGCGCTCGGATCGACTTGCAGCTTACGCCGGAGGCGAAGGACTTGCACGTCGATGCTGCGGTCGAACACATCCTCATGGACCCGCGTTGCCTGCAACAGGTGCTCGCGTGTCAGCGGACGCTGGGGAGCGTCCGACAAGGCAACCAGCAACGCGAACTCCCCCTTGCTCAAGGGCACGTGCGCGCCCGAGGGGTCGGTCAGCTGCCGCAAGCGCCGGTCCAGCGTCCAGCCGCCGAAGCTGCAGCGGCCCTGCCGCAGCTCGCGTTCGGCGGCAATCCGTCCGACCTCCCGTCGCCGCACAACCGCCCGGATGCGGGCGAGCAGCTCGCGCAAGCCGAATGGTTTGCTGACGTAGTCGTCGGCCCCGAGCTCCAGCCCGGCTACCCGGTCGTTGTGTTCGAGTTGTTTGGTGAAGGGAACGCGGTCGTCCAGATCGATGAACTTCGATGTGTGCTCGGTGGTCTCGACAGCCTCTGCCGCGATCGGAAGCCGTCCGGCGGCCAGCACGCAGCCGGCCCCTGCCCCGACCGATGCGGTTTCGAGGATCCTGCGACGGGTGAACGCCATGAGCTTCTCTCCTCTCGCTTGTGCGGCGCGCCTCGTCGAGGGACGGCCGCAGACAGGCGAAGAGGGTATGCAGTTCGTGCGGTGTCCGGAATTCAGGCCCGATTCATAGCGCTCCATACGACCCGTATGAGCACTACCCCCGCGTTGCCCCGACCGCCCCTCCAGACGTCATCGCCGGGTCGTCGCGAATTACCTCGACGAGGAAGTCGATGACGGCGCGGGTCCGTAGGGGCAGGCCGCGCCGCGACGGATAGGTGACGTAGAGCGGGAAGCGCCGGCTGGGGAATTCCGGCAGAAGCTGGCGCAGCTGTCCGCTCTGGATATCTTTGGCGACAAGCAGGTGCGAGAGCAGCGCGATGCCGCGTCCGTCCAGCGCTGCGCGGTGCACGGCGGAGGCGTTGTTGGCCCGGAAGCGGCCGCGCACGGTCACGGCGATCTCACTTTCGGTTGCGGCTGCATTCGATGGGCCGCTGAACCGCCAGACATCGTCGCGACCCCAGCGCTGATGGACAATGCAATCGTGCTGCTGCAAATCGCGCGGGTGGCCGGGCAGCGTCCGACCTCCGAGATAGGCAGGCGATGCCACGAGGAAAGCCGTCGTCCAGCCAATCTGGCGTGTAACCAGAGCGGAATCCTCAATCGGGCCGAGGCGAACCTCAAGATCCAGCCCCTCTTCCGCGAGATTGCCGGTCCTGTCCCGCAGGACGAGATCAATCGAGAGTTCTTCATGCCGCTCAAGCAGCCGCCCGAACCGGCTGCTGAGATAGAGCCCGAGCGGCACGGGAACGGCGAGGCGAACGCGACCGACCGGCTTCCCACGGCGACGTGTGCTCGCCTGCTGCAATGCGTCGACGGCATCAATCAGCTGCTGCGCTGCGGTGACGAGATCACGTCCCTCCTCGGTCAATGTGACCGCCCGCGTGCTGCGTTGGACCAAGCGTGCGCCGAGGTACTCCTCCAGCGCAGTTACCTGCCGGGAAACTGCCGGCTGCGTCACTCCACGCTCTGCGGCCACGGCGGAGAATGATCCTGTCTCCGCAACCCTCAGGAACGAGCGAAGTCCAGCGATGAGATCCACGGTCTCACACCAGAACTATGGAACGGCATAACTCGGCCATGCCTTTGCTCCCTCGCCATCGCGGCCCAGGTTGAGCGAAGTCTTCCGTGACCGCACGGGACGTTGGCAGGATAGTCCGCGGAATAGGGAGCGGTCGAGATGGCCAGAGATGATGCCGAAGCGTGGGGCGCTCCCAGGCGCCCCTTTCCCGAGGGCGGTCTGGTCGCGCAATCTCAAATGGCATATCAGACCGCCCCCCTGGTCACGCATGAGATCCGACCCGGGCTCTTCGTCTTCTCAGGCGCTGGCGGGACAGTCACCGCGGTCATGGGACGTGAGGCCGCGGCCGTTATCGATACAGGTTATGGCCCCCGGGTCGGCGAAATCCGTCAGGCGATCGCGGCCGTCTTGCCGAGGGTGCCCGTGTGGTTGATCAATACGCATTGGCATTTCGATCACAGCGACGGCAACGCGGCGTTTGCCGCGGCCGGCACCATCATCGTAGCGCATGTCAACTGCCGGGCCCGTATGTCGCAGGACCAGTATGTTGCGTCACTCAAATGGGCCATCCCGGCCGCGCCGTCCGCCGCTTGGCCGAAACTCACTTGCGAAGATCCGCTCACGATCGACCTCGGATCGGAATCGCTCCGGCTGCTGCCGCAGAAGCCCTCCCATACCGACGGCGACATCGCCGTCCATCTTCCCACTGCCAACGCGCTGGTGATGGGGGATCTGCTCACCACCAACGGCTATCCCGTCATCGACGAATCGTCCGGCGGAAGTCTTCGGGGAATGATCGAAGCCATTCAGGGCCTTCTCGCCTTGATCGACGACGACACTGTCGTCGTCCCCGGTCACGGCGAAGTCGCTGATCGCGCCGGCGTCCTCGAGTTCCTCGACATGTTGCAGGCAAGTGAGGGCCGCATCCGGGCATTGGTAGCGAGGGAGCTACCGGCCGCGGACATCATCGCCGCTGCGCCCACGGCAGAATTCGAGGCCCGCTGGGGGCGTGGCTATGTGACCGGACCGGACTTTGTCCGAATGGTGCTTGCCGGGATGGGCCATGCGAACACGCCTGCGGCCGAACAGCGTCCGGTGGAAGGCCAAGATGACCTCGCATATTGTCGTATCAACGCAGCAATGCGGCTGTCTGCTCCACGATTTGCTGCAGCCCCTCCTCCGGCGTGGACTGGCCAGACATCACGGCCGCGATGATGTCCCGTTGCGTGCGCCAGATCCTGACCGAGTTGCCGCCCGGATACCCGCCCCAGGGTAGAGCCCGGTCGGCTTCCTTCGCTACGGTGGCGAAGTTCGGGTTGTCCTCGTAGAACCGCCCCAGATAGTCGGGCCCGGTCGCCCGGATGTTCAGCGGCATATAGCCGGTGGCCTTGACGACGATGGTCTGCGCCTCCGGCGCGGTCATGAACTTCAGGTATTCCCAGGCCGCGCTTTGCTTTGCACGGTCCTTGCTCATGATGATGCCGGCATTTCCGCCGGTCGGCAGCCCGCCGTTTGACTTGTCGTCCATCGGGAACAGCGCGGTCTTCAGCACGAACCGGGGACCGACGAGTTCGCTGATCTGCCGTAGCCGCGCCGGGCTGTCGTAGTAGATACCTGTCCTGCCGGCGACAAACGCCTCACGTGCCTGATCGAAGTCGATCAGCCTCATGCCTGCGTCCGTCACAAAGGAGCGCAGCAGCCTGAGCGCGGCGAGACCGACCGGTCCGTCATAACCGACTTTGGTGCCGCTCGCATCGAGCATGCGGGCGCCGCCCTGCATTATGATCGCTTGCCACAACCAGTCGTCCGGCCAGACCTGCGCGCTGAAAGCTGCACCGCTCGCGCCCAAGCCGACCGCGCGGATCCGTTTGGCCAGCTCCGTCGTGGCGGCCCACTCGGTCGGCATGTCGCCGGGATCGGCCCCGGCCTTGTGCACGAGGTCGGCGTTCACGTAGGCGATCGGCAGCGAGGCGTTGAACGGCAAGCCATACTGCTTCCCGTTGATCTTGGCCAGGTCAAGCGTGTTTGGCCGGTAATTGGCGGTGATCCAGTCCGCCCCTTCCGTCTCCAGCAGCGGACCGAGCTCGATGATCTGGCCGCGCTTGGAGAGCGCGTTCACCAGCTCCGGCATGAAATTGAAGCTGGTGAAATTCACGTCCGGCAACTGGTTGGTCATAGCCTGGCGCAACATCGTTTGATGCGCGACGTCGTAGGTCGGAGCGGGTGTGCGGAACTGGATCGCAATGCCCGGGTTGCGCTTCATGAACTCCTGTGCGATCTGGTCATGGAAGGTCGCGAAGCTCGGGTTGGCGTAATACACCTCGAGCGTGACCGAGGCGGCGGATGTGGGCCTCGCCGATTGCAGCAGCACCGCCGTGGATGCGGCCGCCAGTTTGAGGCAGGCTCTCCGGTACATGCTCCCTCCTGTGCTCAGAGGTGGGTTCCGTCACTTCATCCCGCTGATGGCGATGCCCCCGACGAATGTCCGCCGCGCAAACAGGAAGGCGACCACCAGTGGCGCCGTCGACATCGTGGCCGCCGCACTCAAGGCCCCATAGTTGGTCCCAGATTCCGCGCTCGCAAAGAGCATCATCCCAAGCGGTGGGGTGGCCAAGTTGGTGTCCGTGATCACGATCAAGGGCCAGTAGAGATCGTTCCAATGCGCCACGAACGAGAACACGGCGAAGGCGGAAATGGCCGGCCAGGCGCTCGGCACCACGATCCGCCAGACGATCTCGAACTCGCTGAACCCGTCGAGCCTGGCTGCCTGGATGATGTTGTCGGGGAAGGATTTGAAGGATTGCCGGAACAGGAAGATTGCGAACGCGGACAGGACGTACGGGCACATCAGCGCGAAGTAGGTGTTGAGCAGGTTCAGCTTCGCCAGCGCGATGTAGAGCGGCAGGGCGGGAACCTGGATCGGGATGCAAAGCCCAACCAGCACCAGCACGAACAGGACGGACCGGCCGGGGAAGCGCAACTTGGCAAGCGCGTACGCGCAGGGGACTGCGGTGACGATTTGGCACGCCAGGATGCCGAGGCAGACGATCAGGCCGTTCAGCGCGAACCGCAGCAGCGGCGCGTGCTCCAGCGCAAAGCCATAATTCTCCCAGCCCGCGAAGTGCCGCGGGAGGATGTGCAATTCCGGCTCGAAGATATCCGCGGCCGGTGTCACCGACGTCAACAGCATCCAGACGAACGGGACCAGCATGACCAGGCTGCCGGCGATGAGAACCAGATGAACCAGCGCCAACCCGGCGAAGCGGCTGACGAGGCCGCGCTCAGCGCCTCCCGGCGTGCGCCAGCGATCAGCCATAGTGGATCCGCCGATCGAGCAGGAACGTCTGCAGCAGCGCCAACACCCCGATGATCGCCAGAAAGATCAGCGTCAGCGCGGCGGCATAGCCCGTCCTGAGATATTCGAACGCCTCGACATAGATCGAGTAGAGCAGCACCTGCGACGCGTTCATCGGGCCACCGCGCGTCATCACGGCGACGGTCTCGAACACCTTGAACGCGGTGATCGAGCTGGTGACCACCACGAATAACGTCGTCGGCGCGAGCAGGGGCCACGTGACCAGCAGGAACCGGTCCAGCGCACTGCGACACCCGTCGATCTCGGCGGCCTCGTACAGTTCACGGGGCACCGCGCCCAGCCCGGCGAGGAACAGTACGAGATTGAACCCAAGCAGTTGCCATACTCCTATGGCAGCCAAAGTCGGCAGCACCAGCCCCGGATCGCTGAGGAAATTGGTCCGTTGGATGCCGACGGCGCGTAGCATATGGCTGATCGGGCCTATGGTCGGGTGCAGCAGGAACAGCCATACCGTCGCCATCGCCACGACGGTCGAGGTGACCGGCAGGTAGTAGATGACCTCGTACACTGAACGCGATCGTCGCCTTCCAAACACCATCAGCGCGCAAACCAATCCCAGCGTCGAGGCGCACGGGACGACGATCGCCACGTAGAGGGAGGTGTTGCCGATCGACTTGCGGATGGTCGGGTCATTCAGCGCGTGCCGGAAATTATCGCCGCCCACGAACCGGCTGGACACGGCACCCAGCTCGTAGTCCGACAGCGAGATTCCGAGTAGGACCAGCAACGGCAGCACGATCACCAGCAGAAGCAGCAGCTGCGCCGGCAACGTCAGCCCCAGGCTGGCCAAAGCCTGCATCCGCATTGCCCGCCGCCGCGCGCGTGCAGCAGCCCGAATCTCGGCGGCGCGTGCCGTGCGCTGGTTCATTCCACGCCAAGCGCCTCGCCAGCCACCGTTTCGGGGCGGACTGGCCGTTCCTGTCGCCAAGCGAGGCGGGCGCCATCCGGCCCGAACACATGGCAATCCGCGGCCGCGAAATGCAGCGTCGTCTCCCCGCCGGAGAGCGTTTCAGTGTCGTCCCGCGGGCGGCGGCAAACCGCAGTCAGCGGCGGCTCGTCGGCAAGCCGGAAGTGCAGGATCTGCTCCGGGCCGAGGTTCTCGCACAGCCGCAGCCTGGCGCGGAGAATCGCGTCGCCCGCTATAAGTTCGCCCGTGCCGCGCGGGATCAGCGATTCCGGCCTAAGCCCGACGCTCACTCGAGCTCCGGCAGGCAGATCGAGATGGATGGGCAGCCTGTTGCCGAGCACGTGCACGCGCCCCTCTGCATCAACCCCGCCCTCGAACAGGTTGATCCTCGGGGTGCCGATGAATTCGGCCACTGTCCGGCTCTCCGGGCGGTCGTACAGCGCCGAGGGTGTCGCAAGTTGCAGTATCCTGCCGCCCCGCATGACGGCGAGCCGGTCGGACATCGTCATCGCCTCGGTCTGGTCATGGGTGACGTAGATGAAAGTGGTCCGGAGCCGTGCGTGCAGTTCCATCAGCTCGGTCCGCATATGTGCGCGCAGTTCGGGGTCCAGGCTGGACAGCGGCTCGTCCATCAGGAACACCGCCGGATGCCGGACCATCGCGCGCCCCAGCGCGACACGCTGCCGCTGGCCGTGGGACAGCTGGCCCGGCCGACGATCGAGCAGCCGCTCGATCTGCAGTTGCGCGGCAACGCTTCGCACCTCGTCGGCAATCTCGCGCATGACCCGGTGGCGGCGCCCGGACAGCAGCCCAACAATCGGCAGCCGCTGCCGCAGCGCGAGCCGGGTCATGATCAATGGCGTCGCGATGTTCTCGAACACCGTC
>DASQVN010000013.1:0-4329 GCA_035640755.1 Rhodopila sp. | reverse complement strand
GTGTGACCCAGGTAGGGCTCGACCCGGCCATGACGGTGAAAGTGAGGCGCGCGGTGACATGTTTCTCCGACCGCGACTTATCCTGAGACGTACGGCGCCTCCGCTCACCACGACGAAGCCATTGGGGGACGACGCTATTGGGGAGGACATTGCCACCATGCCAGAACGCGTCCTGATCACACCCGAAGCCGCGGCGCTGGTTGAGCGCCTGCGCGCGCGGCATGGGGATCTGATCTTTCATCAATCCGGCGGCTGCTGCGATGGCAGTGCACCGATGTGCTATGTCAGGGGCCATTTCCGCACCGGCCCGCAGGATGTGCCGATGGGCAGGATTGCCGGCTGCCCGTTCTACATGGGCGCGGCGCAATTCGAGTACTGGCGGGACACGCAGCTCATCATCGACGTGGTGAAGGGCAGGGGCTCTGGCTTTTCCCTGGAGGCGCCCGAGGGGGTGCGGTTCCTAACGCGATCGCGCTCGTTCACGGACGCGGAAGTGGAAGAATTGTCATCGCAGCCGCCCCCGCTGGGTGACGGGTAGCCAGTTGCCCGGCTACCGCGATTTCTCTACGAAAGCCATATGGGACGTCCGGACTGCAAGGGGCGCAACGGCGTCAGCCGGCGCAACGTGATCGTGCTTCTGCTTGGCGGGGCCGCGGTCGCTGCTGCGGTCCCGGGGGCCAGCGCCGAGGCGTCGGTGGTGCGGGTCGGCTATATCCGTTCCCTGGCGCGGCATCCGGTCATTTCGCTGTTCGACCAGCCGGCGCCGGATGCGGGGCTGGCTGGTGCGAAGCTGGCCATGGACGACAACAACACGACCGGCACCGCGACAGGGCAGAGTTTCGAGCTGATCGACAAGCCGGTGCGCCGGAACGGCGACCCGGTGGCCATGCTGGACCAGTTGGCGGATCAGGGCGTGCGGCTGGTGATGACCGATCTGCCGGCGCCGGACGTGCTGCTGAAGATGGCCGACGCCGGGCGTGACAAGGGGCTGACGCTGTTCAACCTGGCGGCCGAGGACGACCTGCTGCGCGAGCAGGATTGCCGCGGCAACGTGATCCACGTGGCGCCGACGCGCTCGATGCTGGCGGACGCACTGGCGCAGTACCTTGTTTGGAAGAAATGGACGCGCTGGTTTCTGATCACCGGCTCGCATCCCGACGACAAGCTGCTGGCCGACGCCTATCGCCGCTCCGCCAAGCGCTATGGGGCGCGGATCGTGGCTGAACGGGTCAGCCCGGATACCGGCGGGGCGCGGGAAACCGACAGCGGCGTGGTGCAGGTGCAGCAGCAGATGCCGGTGCTGACGCAGAACGCGCCGGACTACGACGTGGTGGTTGCCGCTGATGAGAACCAGGTATTCGCCGGCTATCTGCCGTACCGCACCTGGGATGCGCGGCCTGTTGTCGGGTCGGCGGGGCTGGAACCGGTGACCTGGGACCCGAGCAGCGAATCCTGGGGCGGGACGCAGTTGCAGGACCGGTTCATCCGCCTGTTCCATCGCCGGATGATGGCGCTGGACATGCAGGCCTGGACCGGCGCGCGCATGATCGGCGAGGCGGCGAGCCGTACCAACAGCACCGATCCGGACGTGCTGGTCAAGTACATCAAGAGCCCGGGTTTCGGCGTCGCCGCCTACAAGGGACAGTTGCTCACGCTGCGGGACTGGAACCTGCAGTTGCGCCAGCCGATCCTGCTGGCGGATGGGCGCACGGTCGTATCGGTCTCGCCGCAGCCGGGCTTCCTGCACCAGGTGACGGAGCTGGACACGCTGGGTGCCGACCGGCCCGAAACGAAGTGCCGGCTGCCATGATGCGGTTCCGCCTTCTCCCGCTGCTGGCATGGCTGCTGGCACCATTCCCGGTCCACGCCTTCACCGCGTACGTGACCAATGAGCGGGACAACACGGTCAGCGTGGTCGATCTGGACGCGATGAAGACGGTGCGCACGATCGACGTGGGCCAGCGGCCGCGCGGCATCGCCATCACGCCGGACGGGAAGGAGCTGCTGGTGTGCGCCAGCGACGATGACACGATCCAGATCATCGATCCGAAGGCGGGCCAGGTGACCGGGGAGCTTCCATCCGGCCCCGACCCCGAGACCTTCGCGCTGAACCCGCCCGGGACTACGCTGTTCGTCTCGAACGAGAACGACTCGATGGTGACGATCATCGACGTGCCCAGCCGGAAGGCGATCGACACGATCCCGACCGGGGTGGAACCCGAGGGCATGGACGTCAGTCCGGACGGCAAGACCGTTGTCAATACGTCCGAGACCACCAACATGGCGCATTTCATCGATGTGCCGAGCAAGAAGGCGGTGGCGGCGGTGTTGGTGGACCCGCGGCCCCGTGTTGCGCAGTTCAAGCATGACGGCTCGGAGGTCTGGGTGTCGTCCGAGCTGGGCGGCTCGGTCAGCGTCATCGATCCGGTGAAGCATGCGGTGACGCACAAGATCCATTTCGACGTGCAGGCGCTGCGCTCGGAACTGATCCAGGCGGTGGGCGTCCGTTTCACGCCGGACGATTCCACCGCGTTCGTCGCGCTGGGGCCGGCGAACCGGGTGGCGGTGGTGGATGCGCACACCTACGAGGTGAAGCGCTACCTGCTGGTCGGACAGCGGGTGTGGCAGATGGCGTTCACGCCGGACGCCAAGTATCTGCTGACCACCAACGGGCTGTCGGACGACGTCTCGGTGATCGATGTGGCGTCGCTGAAGGTGATCAAGTCGATCCAGGTCGGGCGCCTGCCCTGGGGTGTTGTGGTGGCACCGAAATGATCGCGGCGCTGACGGTCGAAGGCGTGAGCCACGCGTACGGTCCGAAGCGCGTGCTGCATGACGTGTCGCTGACCGTGCCGCAGGGGCAGTTCACTGCGCTGCTGGGCCTGAACGGGGCGGGCAAGACCACGCTGCTGTCGCTGATCACACGGCTGTTCGATACGCGGGCGGGCAGCATCGCGGTGCTGGGCTACCGGGTTGACCGGCAGCCGTCGGAGGCCCTGCGGCGGCTGGGCGTGGTGTTCCAGGCGCGGACGCTCGACCTTGATCTCTCGGTCATGGACAACCTGCTGTTCCATGCCGCGCTGCACGGCATGGTTCGGCGGGAGGCGCGCCGGCGGTCGGCGGAGGTGCTGAAGGATGTCGGACTGGCGGAGCGGGCGCGGGAGAAGGCGCGCAGCCTGTCGGGCGGGCAGATGCGGCGGGTGGAGATCGCCCGCGCGCTGATGCACGAGCCGCGCCTGCTGGTGCTGGACGAGCCGACGGTGGGGCTGGATATCGCGTCGAAGCTGGCGATCGTGACGCAAATCCGGGGCCTGGTGCGGGAGCGTGATGTCGGCGTGCTGTGGACAACGCACCTGTTGGATGAGATCGAGCCGTCGGACAACCTGGTCATACTGCATCAGGGGCGGGTGCTGGCCAGCGGGATCGTCGCCGAGGTGGTGGCCGCGTCGGGCCAGGGGACGCTGCGCGGCGCGTTCGCGGCGATGACGGACGCGCGCGCGGCGGAATTGCGGGAGACGGAAACAGCCGGGATGGAAGCGGCGGGGAGGGGGGCATGAGCGACGTTGCGGCGGTGCGCGGCTACACCCTCTGGCAGTATCTGATCTGCCTGCGCGGGATCACGTGGCGGGAGGGGCTGCGCTTCGTGCACCAGCGGGAGCGCTTCATCTCGGCCCTGGTGCGCCCGCTGGTGTGGCTGTTCATCTTTGCCGCAGGGTTCCGGCAGATCCTCGGCGTCTCGATCATTCCGCCGTACGAGACCTATGTGCTGTATGAGGTCTATGTCACGCCCGGGCTGATCGCGATGATCCAGCTCTTCAACGGCATGCAGTCGTCGCTGTCGATGGTCTATGACCGGGAGATGGGGAACATGCGCATGCTGCTGGTCAGCCCGTTTCCGCGCTGGTTCCTGCTGATCTCCAAGCTGCTGGCGAGCACGGCGGTGTCGATCCTGCAGGTGGCGGCATTCATGATCGTTGCGGCGCTGTGGGGGGTTGATCTGCCGCCGTGGTCGTTCCTGACGGCGCTGCCGGCGCTGATCCTGTGCGGGCTGATGCTGGGGGCGCTGGGCATGCTGCTGTCGTCGCTGATCAAGCAGCTCGAGAACTTTGCCGGGGTGATGAATTTCGTGATCTTCCCGATGTTCTTCGCTTCCTCGGCACTGTATCCGCTGTGGCTGGTGCAGCAGTCGAGCCCGGTTGTCTACACCATTTGCCGGCTGAACCCGTTCACCTACGCGATCGAGCTGATCCGCTTCTCGTTGTACGGCAAGCTTGATCTGACCTCGCTGGTGGTGGTGCTGGCGGTGACGACGGTTTTCACGATCGGCGC
>DASQVN010000012.1:0-2551 GCA_035640755.1 Rhodopila sp. | reverse complement strand
GGCCGGCCGCCGAGCCGGCCATCTGCGCTGCACCGGTGGTGCGTGGATGGCCGGGTGATCCTCGGGTCACGCCCGAGGACATGGCCCGGCCATGACGGTAGCGGTACGGCTGTGACGTTGGCAGGATGCTGCGGCGCTACTCGTCGTAGGAGACGAGGGCTTCGCAGGGGACGTCGAGGCGGGAGCGGCCGTTGAGGAAGCTCAGTTCGATGAGGGCGGCGGCGGCGGGGACGACGGCGCCGCACTGGCGGAGCAGGGCGATGCCGGCGGCCATGGTGCCGCCGGTGGCGAGCAGGTCGTCGACGACCACGACCCGCTGGCCGGGCTGGACGGCGTCGGCCTGGATTTCCACGCGGTCCTCACCGTATTCCAGGGCGTAGTTCAGGCCGACGGTTTCGCCGGGCAGCTTGCCGCGCTTGCGGATCATGATGAAGCCGCAGCCCAGCTTGAGTGCCAGCGGGGCGGCGATGAGAAAGCCGCGGCTTTCGACGCCGGCCAGAAGGTCTGGCATGTAGGCCCGCACGGCGCGTGCCATCCGGCCCATTGCGACCTGCCAGGCATCGGCGTCCCGCAGCAGGGTGGAGATGTCGTAGAACAGGATGCCCGGCTTCGGAAAATCCGGGATGCCGCGGATATGCTGCTTCAGGTCCATCGGCACGGCTCCTTCTGGCTGGTCAACCCCGGTTCCGCTGGTTGGTTCACGTCCTGCCGACGTTGCGCCCGGGGTCATCACGCCTCTTGTCATCACACCTCTATATGCCGCGCTGCGTCAATTTGTCAGCCCCTCACCGACCTGCCAGCCTGGCGGCGTATTTGATCGCCTCGACCATGCTGCTTGCGTTGGCGATGCCCTTGCCGGCGATGTCGAATGCAGTCCCGTGATCGACGGAAGTACGGATGATCGGCAGACCCAGGGTGATGTTGACGCCGGACAGTGCATCCCAGCTTCCGGTGTCCGGGTCGATCTGGAAGCCCAGCAGCTTGACCGGGATGTGGCCCTGATCGTGGTAGTTGGCGATCACCGCGTCGTACTGGCCGGCGCGGAGCTTGACGAACACGGTGTCGCCCGGCACCGGGCCGACGACGTCGAGGCCGTCGGCAACGGCCTGCCGGATCACAGGGGTGGCGACGTCGATGTCGTGGCGCCCGAACAGGCCGCCCTCCCCCGCGTGGGGGTTCAGGGCGGCGACGGCGATGCGTCTCCGGCCGAGCCGGAGGCGCGTCAGGGCGTCGTGGGTGAGGTCGATGACGCGGCGGATCCGTTCGGGTGTGGCGCGCTTCGGCACATCCTCCAGCGCGATGTGCGTGGTGACGTGGCTGACGCGCATGTTGCCGTGGGCGAGCATCATGCAGGAGCCTTTGACGCCGGTCAGTTCCGCCAGCATCTCGGTGTGGCCGGGGTAGTGATAGCCGGCCTTGTTGAGTGCCTCCTTGTTCAAGGGGGCGGTGACGATGCCGGCGATCTGGTGGTCCAGGGCGAGCTTCACGGCGCGTTCGACCGCCTGGAAGGCGAAGCGGCCACCGTCGGCGGAGAGGACGCCGGGGCGGATCGGTTCGCCCTCCGGGCCGGCTTGCAGGGCGCAGAGGGCGGGCCATCGTGACGGGTCGCCGCCGGCCTCCGGGATCGGCAGGTCGGGGGTGAAGCGGCGGCGAGCATCCTCGAGCGCGGTATTGCTGCCAACGATGACGAGTTGCAGGGACCCGTCCGCGAGAAGCGGGCGCAGTTCGGCGGCGGCCTTGACGATGATCTCGGGGCTGATCCCGGCGGGGTCGCCCATGGTGATAGCCAGTGGCTTCATGACGTTCTCCTTTCCGCCAGCAGCAGGCGGCGCAACAGGTCGGGCGGGCCGAATGCGCCGGACTTGGAGACGACGGTCACGCCGTTCCACCGCCCACCCTGGATGACGGAACAGGGAACGCCGGGCAGCAGGCGGCCGGTGACCAGGAGGCTGTCCGCCTCGACCGCATCGCACAGGCTGCGCAGGGTTTCGCCGCCGGCGACGACGACGGTGCCGGGCGGGTCGATGCTGTCCGCCAGGCGGGCGATCCGGGCGGCGATGCCCTGCGCGGCGGCGGCGCGGCCGAGGCCGGCGGGGAGGCGGAAGCTGACCAGGGCGAGGCCGGTGGCCTGCATTCGCTCGATCACTGGGTGCTGGATCATCGGGCCTTGGATCATTGGGTCGTGCGCGTCGGTGTCCAGTTCCAGCCAGTGCTCGGCGCAGGCGGCGAGCTGGTCCAATGTGGCCGGCTGGTCGGAGCCGAAGATGCCCAGCACAGGCTGGGGCAAGGCGGGCGCAGGCGGCGGATGATCGGCGGCGAGGGCGTGGGCCAGACCGCCGGTGCCGATCCACAGCACGGGACCGGGGTGCCGGCGGCCCAGGGCGGCGATGGCGCGCAGCGTGTCGTCGGATTCAGCGTCGAACACATTGACGCCGGGTGTCAGGGCGTCGTGGGCGAGGCGTGCGCGTACGCCAAGCGTGGCGAGGGCGGACACGAGGTGGGGGCCTGTAAGGGTCCAGGTGCCGTTGATCTGCGCGAGCTGCTGTCCGCC
>DASQVN010000011.1:0-10261 GCA_035640755.1 Rhodopila sp. | reverse complement strand
TACCTCGCCTACCTGCGCGATCCCGATGGCAACAAGCTATGCGCGCTTCATCGGATGCCGGCCGCCTGAATCGCCGCGGCTGGAAACGGCACTGACCGCCCGTCGCGGGCGGTCCCCCGCCGAGGGTCGCCACGCCCTGTGGCTTAACCCCCTTGCGTCAGGAACCGCACCGCCGCCAGCACGCCCGCCTCCCGGTACGCGATGCCCGCCGCGCGGCCCCATCTCCACCCTGGTCAGATTGACAAGACGGCACCGATCACGGGAAAGTCGATCAGGACGGCGCCCATGGTCGGCGCGAGCGCTGTCCTCACGGAGGGCGCCGCCAACGGAGGCGGCTGACATTTGGGAACGGCCTCAGCGCGGGTTGTAGCCGGGTTTTTTGTAGAGCTTGCCGGGGCCGTTAATGATGTCCGTCTTGTAGACCTTCTCGGTCCAGTCGGCCGGAGCGACTTCCTCAAGGCTGACCGAAACGGCGCCGTCGCCGTAACCGAAGCTCGCCGTGACGGCTTTCGTCACCCCGTCAACGAGCTTCTGCTTCTGCTGCTCCGATTTGCCGGCCCAGAGTTTGACAATGACGTGCGGCATGGTTCGCGCGCTCCCTCAGCGTCGGTATTGTTCGTCGGTCACATGCTCCATCCAGTTCACGGGCGAGCCGTTGAGCTTCTCCTGAATCGCGATGTGGCTCATGGCCGTCGTGGCGGTTGCGCCGTGCCAATGCTTCTCGCCGGGCTCGAACCAGACGACATCGCCGGGTCGGATTTCCTCGACCGGCCCACCTTCACGCTGCACCCAGCCGCAACCGGCCGTGACGATCAGGGTCTGGCCAAGCGGATGGGTGTGCCAGGCCGTGCGGGCACCCGGCTCGAAAGTGACCAGCGCCATGGCGACGCGCGCCGGATCGGGCGGGCTGAACAGCGGATCGATGCGCACAGTCCCGGTGAAATAGTCGGCCCGCCCCTTACCTGACGGCTGCGAGCCAATTCTTTTCAATTCCATCTTTAATCTCCCTCTTATTTTCAGCCTCTGACCACACGATTGGCCGGTGAGACGAATGTAATCCACTTGATTACACCCAATTAGAGGGTATTATCTTCAAGGAGCCATTAGACAGGCTTATGAATGGCTGGGGAAAGCTTCGATGATCTGGCCGCGTTTGTCCTCGTCGCGGAGGAGCGAAGCTTCACCCGCGCCGCCGCGAAGTTGGGCGTGACACAGTCAGCGTTGAGCCAGACTGTCCGGGCGCTTGAGGAGCGGCTGGGCATCCGGCTGCTGAACCGGACCACGCGCAATGTATCCCCGACCGAGGCAGGCGAACGCCTGCTTCGCACCGTCGCGCCCCGCTTCCAGGAGATCAATACCGAACTGGCGTCGATCCGTGACCTGCGGGACAAGCCCGCCGGCACCATCCGCCTGACCTCGACCGAGAACGCGGCCCAGGCGGTGCTCTGGCCGGTGCTGCAACGGCTGCTGCCTGAGTATCCCGACCTCAAGGTGGAGATCATCATCGACTACGGCCTGACGGATATCGTTGCCGAACAGGTCGATGCCGGTGTGCGGCCGGGTGGAACCGTCGCCAAGGACATGATCGCCGTTCCAATCGGCCCGGCGATGCGCATGGCCGTCGTGGGATCGCCGGCGTATTTCGCGAAGCATCCGCCGCCGCGCACGCCCCAGGACCTGACGATGCACGACTGCATCAATCTGCGCCTGCCGGCGCATCGCGGTATTTATCCCTGGGAGTTCGAAAGAAACGGCCACGATCTCAGGGTGCGGGTTGACGGGCAGCTTGTTTTCAACACCTCCGCCCTCATTCTCGATGCGGCACTGGCGGGCTTTGGGTTGGCCTATCTCACCGAACAGCAGGTGCAACAGTACCTCCACAACGGCGAGCTTATGCGGGTGCTCGCGAACTGGTGCCCTCCCTTTTCAGGCTACCACCTTTACTACCCAAGCCGCCGGCAGCCCTCAGCGGCCTTCACCGTGCTGGTGGAAGCGCTGCGCTATGGCCCTCGGCGGCGGGAGCAAAGGCCTTGCAGACTGTGAGAAAACTCGGAAGCAGGTCACGGGCGCGCAAGCTTCATAATCAATGACGGTTCGGAGAGCATTGATGTTCCCTGACAAGGGGTGAGTCGATGCCGGCTATTGCTCGTTGCTGTTACGGTCCGTCGTTTTCACACAGTCTGCTTGGGATGTGCAAACTGTTGAAGCTTGTTACGGCTGCGGGTGTGGCCCGGTCGGCAGTGCAATACCCGGCGGCAGCAATTGGGTGATGGTGTCGATGAAGCGGGTCGTCGTGGCAATGGCGGCCGCGGCTTCGGCGGGTGTGATCGGCGCGGCAGTCGAGCCAACAGCGTAGTCGGCGCGCGTCTTGAACTGATAGGCGGTGCCGAGAAAGGTAACGAGGTCGCGCCCGATGCGCGGCTCGGCTCTTGCCAGCCGGGCAAATTCACTCCGCACGCCGCGATGCGTCTTGGCAATCTTACCGGTGTGCTCGAAAATGTAAGCCTCCGCGGCATGGAACACGGCGAGGTAGGCTTCGCGGGCGGCGATGTGTGGCAAGGGCAACGCCGCAATCTGTTGGGCGTCGGCAAGCGTGGCACGGGCCTTGGCCAGATAGTCGGCGGTTTCGGCCTTCATAGATCAAGGCCGTCCTTGCGTAGCTCATGCATGAAGCCGGTGCGCTCGCGATAGGCTCCGGCGGGGAACGGGGTGGCGGATATAACCGCGCCCGTCTCGGAAAGAATGTCGGTGGTCACGGCGGCAAGGCGCGCACTGTCGTCGGTGAAGGTTCCCGCGTCCTTGATGAAAACCGCAACGTCGTAATCGGAATCCGGCTTCGCATCGCCGCGCGCGCGCGAACCGTAGAGCACGACGCGTTCCAAGCGCTCGCCGTAGATTTCCGTCACGGCGGCACGGAAGTGTGTCAACACCGGGTCGTTTTGCGGTTTCTCCGTCATAGCGATTGGATTATATCACATGTGTTCTGATTGTGCACGGAAGAGAACGGGCAGCAAGGTCGTTGCGTTGATGTTGAATGTCGCCCCGCGCCCAATGGCCACTTTCCACCCATAACGCCGCCCGAACGAAGTTCACTCAGTGGTTGGACCGAGGCGGCCCGCAACCGCAAGCTCGCAGAACCGCCGCGGCAACTGGACAAAACCCGTGCCGAGGCACCAGAAAGCCGCCACTCCGGAAAACATGCCTCCGCCCCGAAGATGCTCCCCGCGTCAGCTCGGATCACCGGACGGCGACCCAGCGCCCGAAACTCCAAACCGCCCTTCCAGAACCGGACGGCGCTCGCCGAGCAGGTCGTCGAGGCTCGCCGGACAGGCCGCCGGCCAGGGGCGCGACGGATCGCCCGCAGCGGCCGAGTCCTCCACCTGCCAAAGCGCTCGCCGATAAAGCTCGTCGAGATCGATCCGTTGCCGCATACCGGGCGAAAAGCGCTGCACCGCATCCGCCTGGAACGCCGCGACCTCACCCCGCCAGTGATTCACCGACGGGCTGTCCGGCCAGCCATAAAGCTTCAGCAGATGAACCAGGATCTGCCGCAACTGGCTCCGCACGGCATTGAGCTCGGAGATCCCCACGTCCTCGATCTCCTCAATGACGTGCTCCCAGTCGACATCGTTCACCCGTTCCCCACGGGCGAGCCTGCGCAGCAACGCCGCCTGGCGCTCCGACCAGGAGACGATGTCATGCTCATACAGGTCATCCGACATGCCTTGACATTACGGCAAGCCGCCACCGTGCGCTACAGGGGCGCTACCCCCGAACCCCGCAAGTTGTCCGGAAGGACCCTCAAAGAGCATCCGCCGCGCTCAGGCGTCCGACAGAGAAACGCCTCTACGCCCCCTCCGCCAGGAACCGCATCGCCGCCAGCACGCCGCCCTCCCGGTGCGGAATGCCCGCCGCCCGCAGCCCCATCTCCACGCCGGTCAGCGCCCCGGTCAGCGACAACACCCCCAGGTCGCCCATGTGCCCGATCCGGAACACCTTGTCCTCGATGCGCCCCAGCCCGTTCCCCAGGCTCATGTTGAACCGCTCCAGGATCACCGCCCGCAGCTTATCCGCGCTGTAACCCTCCGGCATCCGGACCGCCGTCACCCCCGGCGCGTACGCCGCCGGATCGAGGCACTGCAGCTCCAACCCCCACGCCTCCGCCGCCACCCGCGTCGCCTTCGCATACCGCTGATGCCTGGCATAGACAGAGGGCAGCCCTTCCTCCGCCATCATGTCGAGCGCCGCCTCCAGCCCGAACAGCAGCGTCATCGCCGGCGTGTACGGGAAGAACCCCGTCTCGTTCGACGTCACCAGCGCGTCCCAGTCCCAGTAGCTCCGCGCCGACCCGCCGGCCCGCGCCGCCCGCAGCGCCTTGTCGCTGAACACCGCGAAGCCGAGCCCCGGCGGCACCATCAGCCCCTTCTGCGACCCGGCGATCGTCACATCCACCGCCCAGCCGTCATGGTCATACGGCGCGCACCCCAGCGAGGAGATCGCATCGACCATCAGCAGCGCCGGATGCCGCGCCCGGTTCATCGCCGCCCGCACCGCGCCGACATCGCTCATGCAACTGGTCGAGGTCTCGCTGTGCACCACCAGCACCGCCTTGATGCGGCGCTCGCGGTCCCGCTCCAGCGCCTCGCCGATCGCCACCGGATCGGCGCCGCGCCGCCAGTCGGTCTCCAGCGCCACCACGTCCAGCCCGAACCGCAGCGCCATCTGCTCCCACAGGTGCGCGAACTGCCCGGTGCGGCTGATCAGCACCCGATCGCCCGCCTGCAACGTGTTGACCAGCGCCGACTCCCACGCCCCGGTGCCCGAGGACGGGAAGATGCCGATCGTGCCCTCTGTGTGGAACACCGGCCGCAGCTTGCCAATGACCCGCCGCCCGAGGGCGCCGAATTCGGGCCCGCGATGATTGATCGCGTTGCGCGCCATCGCCTGCATGACGCGGTCTGGCACATTGGTGGGTCCCGGCGTCTGCAGGACGTGGCGGCCGGACACGAACTCGGACATGACGAAATGACCCCTTCACAGGGCGCCGTAGCAAGCACGGGAGGCCGGCATTTGCAACAATGTTCCTGCCTCAAACCCACCCTTGCCCAGCACGCCCTCGCCAGGCACGCCCCCGCATCGCCCTCTATGCGATCGGGCACCCCACGATGTGCCGCTGATACGCCTCCCGCTCGCACAGCCGGTCATACCAGGCGCGCAGCGCCGGCATCTCCGGCCGAGCCAGCCCCTGGTAGTTCATGTTGAACCAGCGGTGCGCATGCACCCCCCAGGGAATGTCGCACAGCGTGAACTCGGCGTCGGCAATGAAGGCATGCGTCTCAAGCTGCCCCTCGATCAGCCGCCACGCCTTCGCCGCCTCCTCGATCCCCGCCGCAATCCCCCGCATATCCCGCTGCTCGGCCGGCGTCCGCACCAGCCCCCAGAACACCACGCCCATCGGCCGGTTCAGCACGGTCTGCTGCGCATCCATCCACCGGTCGATATTGGCCCGCGCCCGCACGTCGGCGGGCCAAAGCGCCCCGCCCGCGGCATGCTGCGACGCCAGGTAGCGCAGGATCACGTTGCTCTCCCACAGCGTGAACCCGTCCTCCTGCAGGGTCGGCACCAGCCCGGTCGGGTTCATCGCCCGATATTCCGGCGTGTCCGTCCGCCCGAACGAGCCGCCGACATCCACCCGCTCGAACGGGAGCCCCATCTCCTCCAGCCCCCAGAACACCTTCATCACGTTGCTCGACGTCGCCCGCCCCCACACGGTCCGCTGCATGGCTCTTGCTCCTCCCGTCTTCTGCGCCGCCAACCTAATCCCCACCACCACCGACCGGCAACTTGCACCCGTTGCGCAACCAAGGCACACGACGGGGCATGCGTACTTACCCGCCGCGGACCCTCGCGGTCTGCCTCGCCCTCGCCGCCGCTGCGGCACTCGGCATCGCGCTCGCCTCCGAAACCTGGGGCGGCCTCGTGCCCTGCGCCCTCTGCCTCGTCGAGCGCTGGCCCTACCGCATCCTCATCGTCATCGGCCTGGTCGCGGCAATCGCGCCCCGCCGCCTGGTCCGTCCCTTCCTCTCCCTCTCGATCCTCGCCTTGCTGGCCAGCCTCACCCTCGCCATCATCCATGTCGGGGTGGAGCAGGGATTCTGGCCCAGCCCGCTGCCGGAATGCGCCGCCCCCCACATCACCGGCGCCTCCATCGCCGAACGACTCGCCACCCTCCCCGCACGCCCCAGCAAGCCCTGCGACAGCCCGACCTTCCTGATCCCCGGCCTGCCTCTTTCGATGGCGTCAATGAACCTGCTCTTCTCATTGATTCTGCTGGGAATTATCGCCGCGCTGCTGCCCGCCAGGCCACACCGCCGCTGAATCCTCTTGCGTTGCAAACCGCGGAGTTGCCACAATTTCGACTGCGTTTGGACCTGATGGGATGATGTAAAGCCTGTCATGATATTTCCAGATCCGGTCAGCCGGCCGTCCCTGCTATCGGGTTTCGGCCGATCCCAGCGCCGGGGCCTCCCGCCCAACGTGCGGGAGACCGCCGCCGCGGCCCTCGCCGCCCAGATCGCCGAGGCTCGGCAGACGGCGATCGCCGGCGGCGTGCGTCCCATCCCCAGCATGATCTCCCGCTCCCTCCTCGGCTATTTCCCCGAGACCCTGATCCGCCGCTGCCGCCACACCGTGGCCGACGCCGCACCGCTCCGCCTGCCGCCCTTCCGCCTCGCCTACGGCAACGGCGCCAGCCTGACGCTCAGCGACGTGGTCATCTTCCGCACCGACCGCGCCGCCCAGTCCGACCTCGGGGAATGGGCCCGCGCCCTGACCCACGTCATGCAGTTCCAGCGCTGGGGCGTCGCGGACTTCGCCCGCCGCTGGATAGACGACCGCACCGCCGTCGAGCAGGAGGCCACCGCCAACGCCGCCCGCTTCCTCGCCTGGTCGCGGGAGAAGGCCGCCACCGCCCGGAACTGATATCGGCCGCCTCTTATTGGCAAGCCCTGTCGGCCCCTTATTGGCGGCCCCTGCGCGACGGCCGTTCCCCCCGTCATGGCCGGCACAGGCCCGCCATCCACGGCCCGCACGCAGCCCCCCGTAGGCAGCCTCCCTAGGCAGCCCCAGGACACCCTTGTCGCTACGCAGCACACAGCCCCGGACATGCGGCACCGATAACAATTTCTGCAGGCGCGCCACCGTGGGGCCGCCACGCCGTTCTCCCGCGTGTGTCGTCCGCATCCACCGCCCTCCGGGACGGCCATCAGTTGTGCCATTGTGCCAGCTGCGGCCGCCTGCAGACCATTCCCCCCTTGCGGCCCGGCGCCGCAGCCCGCTGCACGCGCTGCCGCCAGGTGCTGCGCCGCGCCCGGCGTGACCCGCTGATCCGCCCGCTCGCCTGCGCGCTGGCCGGGCTTGCCCTCTACGGCGCCGTCATCGCCCTGCAGTTTATGGGCATCGAGGTCTTCGGCCGCAGCAATGATGCCACCCTGATCTCCTTCCCGGCCGAACTCACCGCCAGCGGCTTCTGGCCCCTCGCGGTCCTGTTCGTGCTGTTCATCATCGTCCTGCCGCCGCTGAAGCTGCTGCTGCTCGCCGCTGTCCTCGCCGGCCTGCGCCTGAAACGCCCACCCGCCATTCTGCGCACGCTGTTCCGTTGGTACGGCCTCATCGGCCCCTGGGCGATGATCGAGGTGTTCCTGGTTGGCGTCTTCGTCGCCTACACCCGCCTGGTCGGCCTCGCCACCGTCGATGTCGGCGCCGCCGCCTGGGGCCTCGGCGGCCTGATGGCCGCCATGACCGCCGCCGACGCCACCCTCGACGCCGACGCGGTGTGGGAAACCATCGACCACCGCTGCTGCCCCCTCGGCCACCCAACTCCCACCGCCCCCATCCCGCTCGGCCTGCCCCCCGGCCTCCGCTCCCCCGGCCCCCACACTGCCGGCTGCCCGCTCTGCGGCAAGGTCGTCGCACTCGGGCTCGCTGTCGCAGGTCACCCCACGCCGAGCTGCCCCACGCGGTGCCCGCGGTGCGGCGCCCGCGTCTGGGCGCGCAAGCCCGCCAGCCTGAGCCGCACCTGGGCGCTGCTGCTCGCCGCCTGCATCTGCGCCATCGGCGCCTACGCCTACCCGGTGATGACGGTGACGCGGCTGGGGCAGGGCGCCCCGATGACCATCATCCAGGGCATCATCGAGCTGTTCGCCATCGGCTGGTGGCCCATCGGCATCATCGTCTTCGTCGCCAGCCTGACCATCCCGCTGTTCAAGCTCGTCGCCCTCGGCGCCATGCTGATCGGCACGCAGCGCCGCTCCGCCCGCGGCCTGCGCACCCGCACCCGCATCTACCGTTTCGTCGAGGCCATCGGCCGCTGGTCGATGATCGACATCTTCATGGTCTCGATCCTTACCGTGCTGGTGCGCTTCGGCTTCTTCGGCACGGTCCACCCGAACCGCGGCGCCGTCGCCTTCGCCGCCGTCGTCATCCTGACCATGTTCGCCGCCTACAGCTTCGATCCCCGCCTGATGTGGGACGCCGCCGTGCCGGACGAGCCATGAGCGACCATCCCCCGACCGATCGCCCCCCGCCCGAAGCGGACATCAAGGCACCGAACCGCTTCGCCCTGATCTGGCTCGTCCCCCTGGCCGCCGCCGCGATCGCCATCTACCTGGGCTACGAGACGCTCGCGTCCCGCGGCCCGATGATCACCATCACCTTCGCCAACGGCCAGGGCCTGACCGCCGGCCAGACCCATGTGCAGCACAACGCCATCGGTATCGGCACGGTGGAAAGCGTCACCCTCAGCCCGGACTTCCGGCAGGTCATCGCCAAGATCCGCATGGCCAAGGACGCGACGCCGATGCTGACCAGCCACGCCCGCTTTTGGGTGGTGCGCCCGCGCCTCTCGCTCACCGACATCTCCGCCCTGCAGACCCTGGTCTCCGGCAGCTTCATCGCCATCGACCCCGGCCCGCCCGGCGGGACGCCGCAACGGGAGTTCCGCGGCCTCGACCAGCCGCCCGGCGTGATCTCCGACCAGCCGGGCCGCACCTTCACCCTGCGCACCCCGGCGCTGGGCTGGCTCGAGCCCGGCGCCCCGGTCTTCTACCGCGACATCACCGTCGGCCGCCTGCTCGACTTCGAGGAGCAGGGCATGGGCAAGCCGATCCTCCTGCACGTCTTCGTCCGGGCGCCGTACGACGAGTACGTGCGCACCGAGACGCATTTCTGGAACGTCTCCGGCTTGACCGCCAGCTTCGGGCCCGACGGCGTGCACGTCGCCGTCGAAAGCGCCGAGGCGCTGGTCGCCGGCGGCATCAACTTCGCCAACTTCGAGGATGCCGCCAACGCGCCGCCCGCCGGCCCCGACACCGTCTTCCAGCTGTATGCCAACTTCAACGAGGCGCAGAACGCCGGCTTCCGCGACAACATCCCCTTCGTGACCTACTTCAACCAGTCGGTCGCCGGCCTCGCCGCCGGTTCGGCGGTGCAGCTCTACGGCATCCGCGTCGGCACCGTCACCGGCACCAAGCTGCTGATCAACCCCGACACCGGCGAGCCGCGCGTGCGCGTCGCCTTCAACGTCCAGCCTGCCCGAGTCTTCGCCCCCACGGAAATCCCCCGCGGCGACCCGTTCGCCGTGACGCAGAAGATGGTCGACCTCGGCGTCCGCGCCCGCATCGACATGGGCAACCTCGTCACCGGGCAGGAGGTGATCGGCCTCGACATCGTGTCCGACGCCCCCAAGGCGACGCTGGAACGCGAGGGCGACGCCATCGTCTGGCCCAGCCAGGGCGGCGGCCTGCAGAACCTCACCGATACCGCCAGCAGCATCCTCGCCAAGCTGAACACCGTCCCGCTCGACAAGCTGGGCGACAACGCCAATGAGCTCGTCGCGACGTTGAAATCGCTGTCGGCCACGGCCAACGACACCCTGAAGCCCCTGTCGGCCGAACTGCCCGAGCTGTCCCGCCAGTTGCAGACCGTGCTGCGCGAATCGAGCCGCCTGATGACCTCGATGCAGTCCGGCTACGGCGCCAATTCCGACACCCACCAGAACCTCCAGCTGCTCACCAACCAGGCCGCCGAGGCGCTGCGTTCCGTCCGCGAACTGACAAACTATCTGAACAACCACCCCGGCGCGGTAGTGTGGGGACGGCGGTGAGGGATCAAGGCTGGCCGACCTTGACGTGCGCCAGCCGCCCGGCCGAGTGGATGAAGTCCCCTGATCGCGAGCCGGTCGGATAGACCCGATCTGCCATCG
>DASQVN010000010.1:0-3082 GCA_035640755.1 Rhodopila sp. | reverse complement strand
CGTCTGGGGGTGCTCTACCTGAACGACGGCGTCTGGAACGGCGAACGCCTGCTGCCCGAGGGCTGGGCCGACTACGCGCTCACCGCAACCCACACCGGCACCTCCTATGCCGCCTGCTTCCGCACCAACATCGACCGGCTGTTCCCGGACCTGCCGCCCGATGCCGCCTGGGCATCGGGCGCATCCGACCAGCGGATCTTCATCCTGCGCCGCCACCGGTTGACGGTTGCCATCGCCAATGAAACCGATCATCCGATGGACCTCGCGGCGCTGAACCGCCTGGTCGCCACGGCAATCGAGTGCTTTGCCTGAACCAATTAAGGGGAAACGCAGCCATGACCGTCCGCAATGTCGCCCGTGAAAAGCTGGAGCAAGGGCAACTCTCACTCGGCGTCGGAATCCGCATCACCCGCAGTGTGGAAATCGCCAAGG
Organism: Rhodopila sp.; assembly: GCA_035640755.1. Lineage (GTDB taxonomy): Bacteria > Pseudomonadota > Alphaproteobacteria > Acetobacterales > Acetobacteraceae > Rhodopila. The sequence goes on along the minus strand of DASQVN010000010.1, from coordinate 2,650 downwards.
CAATGGCGGTGGCCGGCTTCGATTGGCTGTTCCTGGACATGGAGCACGGCGTGATGTCGCTGGAAGCCTGCGCCCAGATCTCGGCGGCCGCGCTTTCGGCCGGTATCGCACCGATCGCCCGCGTGCCGAACGGTGAATACGCCATCGCCACCCGCGCGCTGGACAACGGCGCCCTGGGCATCGTCGTGCCGCATGTCGATACAGCGGCCGAAGCGCGGGAGGTCGTGCAGAAACTGAAGTACCCGCCGATCGGCCACCGCTCCGTCGGCGGCTGGGGCCCGCATTACGAGCTGCAGAAGCTCTCGACCGGCGACGCGGTGAATGCGCTGAACGCCGCCAACCTCACCGTCGTCATGCTGGAAACGCCCACCGCCATCGCCAATGCCGACGAAATTGCCGCCGTCCCCGGCGTGGACGTGCTGCTGATCGGCTCCAACGACCTGTGCGCGGAAATGGGCATCCCCGGCGATTTCGGCAGTGAGCGCCTGGCCGACGCCTACCGCAGGATGATCGCCGCCTGCCACAAGGCCGGCAAGTTCCCAGGCATGGCCGGCGTCTATAATGAGGCGATCATGCCCCGCTACATCGAGATGGGGGCCCGCTTTATCCTGTCAGGCCAGGATGCCGCCTTCATGATGGCCGGGGCGCAGGCGCGCACCGGCTTCCTGCGCAAGACCCTGCCGGCATGAGCACGCGGCGCGGCTTGTGGAAGCTGTTCGCGGGGCTGCCGTTCCTGGGCAGCCTCGGCGCCGCCCGGGCGCAGCCGCGCGAAGCGCCGACCGGCCCGCCGGGGCATGAGATGCTGACGATCTTCCTGCGTCACGACCAGGCCAAGACCGTGGACGAGATCAACAGCCACCTGAAGCAGACCGGCTGGTTCCGAGACTTCCCGCCCCCAGGCGTCGAAATTGTCTCCTGGTACGTGATGATGGGTATCGGCCAAGTGGTTACGCTCCGCTTTCCGGCCGAAAAGCTGCGTGACCTGAACCGGCTGGTCGAGGCCGAAGCCTGGGGCGGCTACCGGACCGAGTTCTACCCAACCTACGACTACCGTCAGCTCTGGCAGGACCTGAAGGCGCGGATGCAATAGCGCGTGATCGTCAGAGGCTGGATGGCCAGCGGCGTGAATCGCGCGCTCAAACAATCCACGCGTGATCGTCAGAGGCCGGACGGCCGGCGACGTGAATCACGCGCGCAAACAATGCCACGCCCATTTGGGGTGATGCTGTCCGGCGCGGAGCGGCGCATGCACCCCACTCCGCGCCGGGAATCGGGCGCCCCGGTTCAGTCCGTCTTGATCCACACCGATTTGACGTTCAGGTACTCATCCAGGTGCTGGATGCCCGACTCGCGGCCGTAACCGCTCATCTTGTATCCGCCGAACGGCACCGCCGGGTCCATCGTCTGGTAGCAGTTGACCCAGACCGTCCCAGCCCGGATCGCCCTGGCCACCTTGTGCGCCTTGCCGACATCGCGCGTCCAGACGCCGCTGCCCAGGCCGAACTGGGTCCTGTTGCCCCGCTCGATCACCTCCTCGATGTCGGTGAACGGGATGGCGGAGATCACTGGGCCGAAGATTTCCTCCTGCGCGATGCGCATGTCGTCGCGCACATCCGCGAACACGGTCGGCGGCACGAAATAGCCATGCGCAAGAAGCCCCTCGGACAACCGCGCACCACCCGACAACGGGCGGGCGCCTTCCTGGCGGCCAATGCTCAGATACCCGGTCACGCGGTTCAGTTGCTCTTCGGATACCAGCGGACCAACCTGGGTTTCCGGATCGCGCCCGTCGCCGACACGCAGCGAATTGCCGAAAGACGCGACCCGCGCGGTGAACTCGTCATAGATCCCCCGCTCGACAAACAGCCGCGTGCCGGCACTGCAGATCTGGCCGGAATTCGCAAACACGGCCATGCCCGCGCCCGGCACCGCCTGATCGAGGTCGGCATCGGCAAAGACGATGTCCGGCGACTTGCCGCCGAGTTCCAGCGACACACGCTTCAGGTTGCCCGCCGAGGCACGGATGATCGCCTGGCCGGTGACGTGCGAGCCGGTGAACGCAACCTTGTCGACATCCGGATGTGCGGCGAGTGCGGCGCCAGCAGTTTCGCCGAAGCCCGTCACCACGTTCACCACGCCGGGCGGCACTCCAGCCTCCTGGCACAGTTCCGCCAGCCGCAGCGGCGTGAGCGGCGCCTCCTCGGCCGGCTTCAGCACCACGGTGCAGCCCGTCGCCAGCGCCGGGCCGATCTTCCAGATCGACGCCGTCAGCGGTCCGTTCCAGGGAATGATCGCACCGACCACCCCCACCGGTTCCTTCAGCGTGAATGATACGTATTCGCCCGGCAGGGAGTTCTCGATCGTCTCGCCATGCAGCGCCGTCGCCATCCCGGCATAGAAACGCAGCATGCCCAGCGCACGCTGGCGGTTGGCCCGGGTGCGCGTGATCGGCGCCCCCATGTCGAGCGTGTCCAGCGCCGCGAACGACTCGATTTCCCGCTCCACCAGATCGGCGAGCTTCAGCAGCAGGCGCTGCCGTTCGGCCGGCCGGAATTTACGCCACGGGCCGTCGAATGCCTCGCGCGCGGCGGCAACCGCACCGTCGATGTCCTCGGCATCGCCTTCGGCAACCTGCGCCAGTACTTCGCCG
>DASQVN010000009.1:0-5894 GCA_035640755.1 Rhodopila sp. | reverse complement strand
TCGGCCGAGGTACGTCAGCGATGTGCGTTCTGGGTTGTCGCCGTGGAACGCGGCAATCATCATCACAGGGCTCGCGGCGTAACAAAGGACGCAGAGCCGATCCGGACCAGGCGCCGTCCGAGGAACGTGCCGAGCCGGATGCGGCGGGCCACTGTGGGGGTGCGGGTCGCGCCGATCCTGGCTGACCTGCATGCGCGAAAGTCGGTCCGAGCAACGCACGGCGTGCCGCATCGGCGCTCTGCGTGCTCTGTTACTCTGCGTGCTCTGCGTTGAATCGCAATGACATCCGCGCGGCACCATCCAGGCCAGGACGCTTTGGCCCCGCAACCGCACCCAGGTGAAGCCACCCGGCTGCCGTCATGCCATCGGACAGCGGATCCCCGCACCACCCCCCTGACCATCCGCCCCAAACCACGCTACGCTCCCCCAAGCCTACCGAACACGGACCCGCCCCATGCCCCTCCGCTGCGACCTTATCATCCGCGACGCCACGATCTTCGACGGCCTCGGTACCCCGCGCCATCAGGCCGACGTCGCCGTGCGCGGCGACCGTATCGCCGCCGTCGGCGACCTCGGCGCCTGGGAGGCCGACCGTGACGTGGACGCCGACGGCATGGCCCTCGCCCCTGGCTTCATCGACGCCCACACCCATGACGACCGTGCCGTGCTCTGCGGCCCGGAATGCATGCTCTGCAAGATGTCGCAGGGCGTCACCACCGTCATTGTCGGTAACTGCGGCATCTCCCTCTCGCCGGTGCGGATGACATCCCGACCGCCGCCGCCGCTCGATCTGCTCGGCGACGAGGCCTGGTACGCCTTCGACAGCTTCGCCGCCTATGCCGAGCGGCTGAAGCGGGAGCCGAGTCCGGTGAATACCTATGCGCTCATCGGGCACATGTCGCTGCGCATCGAGGCGATGGGGGGCGACACCCAGCGCGCCGCCACCGACAAGGAGGCCGCGCGCATGCAGCAGCGGCTCAGGGAGGCGTTGCAGCAAGGCGCGTCGGGCTTCTCGACCGGGCTCTATTACCCGCCCAACATGATGGCGCCGACCGATGAGGTGATCGCCGTCGCCGACGCGCTGCGCGAAACCGGCGGCCTCTATGTCACCCACATGCGTGATGAGGCCAATGACGTGCTGCTCTCGATCGAGGAGACCCTGAAGATCGGCAAATCGGTCAATGTCCCGGTCGTGATCAGCCACCACAAGTGCTCGATGCCCGAGAATTTCGGCCGCAGCACCGAAACCCTGCCGCGCATCGAACAGGCGGCCGCGGGCCAGCCTGTCGCCTTTGACGTCTACCCCTATGCCGCCGGTTCCACCGTGCTGATGCCGCACCGCATCCGCCCCGATGTGCCGGTGCAGATCACCTTCTCGATCCCGCACCCCGAGATGGCGGGCCGCATGCTGGCGGACATCGCGAAGGAATGGAACCTCGACCTGAAGCAGGCGGCGGAGAAGCTGACCCCGGCCGGCGGCATCTACTTCCAGATGGATGAGCCCGACGTGCAGCGCATCATGGCGCATCGCCTGGCGATGATCGGCAGCGACGGACTGGTACACGACACCTATCCGCATCCCCGCCTCTGGGGCACCTTCCCGCGCGTTCTGGGTCACTATGCCCGCGATCTGAAACTGTTCAGCCTGGAGGACGCCGTCCGCAAGATGACCGGCCACACTGCCGCGGTGTTCGGCATCACCGACCGCGGCGTGATCCGCGAGGGCGCCTACGCCGACCTGGTGCTGTTCGATCCGGCGACGGTGCGCGATGCCGCCACCTATGACGCGCCGACCAGGGTGTCCGAGGGCATTCTGGAGACATGGGTCAACGGCCAGTCGGCCTACGTCTTCGGCGACGGTGCCACCGCGGCCCGTGCGGGGCGGTTGGTCACGCGCGGCGGGGCGTGACTCCGCTTGCCGTGGCGTGAAGGAGCCAGTCACGGAACTGCAACCCGAAACCGGGATGACACGGCGGTAACGGGCCGCTAAGGGGACGCCTGCGCAACTCCCTCAACCGGGCAGTCCGAGACATGCCAGCCACGACCCAACATTCGATGGCCGCCGGGTGGCGCCTGCCCAACCTCTGGGACGCGATCGCCTTCGTCTTCGTGATCGCCATCCTCGCCGCCTTCGGCCACGTCGCCGAGGGCACGCTCGTGCCGATCAGCGCTCCGGGCGCCACCGAGGTCACGCTCGACCCACGCATGCTGCCGGAATATGCCATCCGCACCACGCTGCGGATGTTCGCCGCGTTGGTCGCGTCGCTGATCTTCACTTTTACCTACGGCACCGCGGCGGCGAAGAGCCGGCGGGCGGCGCTGGTGCTGGTGCCGATGCTGGATGTGCTGCAATCGGTGCCGATCCTCGGCTTTCTCACCTTCACCGTCGTCTTCTTCATGAATCTCTTCCCCGGCCAGGTGCTCGGGCTCGAGCTTGCGGCGATCTTCGCCATCTTCACCAGCCAGGCCTGGAACATGGCGTTCAGCCTGTACCAGTCGCTGCGCACCGTCCCTGCCGATCTCAATGAGGCCGCCAACAGCTTTCATCTCACCGCCTGGCAGAAGTTCTGGCGGCTGGAGGTTCCATTTGCCATGCCCGGCCTCGTCTGGAACACCATGATGTCGATGTCCGGCGGCTGGTTCTTCGTCGTCGCCTCCGAAGCCGTCTCGGTCGGCGATAATACGTGGAAACTCCCCGGCATCGGCTCCTACGTCGCGCAGGCGCTGGAAAAGCGCGACATCGCGGCCGTGTTCTGGGCCATCCTTGCCATGCTGGTCGTCATTCTCGCGTACGACCAGTTGTTGTTTCGCCCGCTCGTCGCCTGGTCCGCCAAGTTCCGCTTCGAAACCATCGCCGGCGCCACCGCCTCCGACCCTTGGATGTTGCGCCTGATGCGCCGCACCCGCCTGCTCAAGCTGATGGGCGAGGCGTTCGCCTACGTTACCGCCTCGGCCGCCTCCCTGCGCCTCAGCCTCCGCCGCCGCCCGCACGGCCGCGAGCCCTCCCGCACGATCGACATCGTCTATTTCGCTGCTCTTCTCGTACTTCTCGCCTTCTGTGTCTGGCGCGTTGCCGCCTTGGCCTCGCAGTCGGTCATGCTCTCCGACCTGCGCACAGCCGTCCTGCTCGGCCTGATCACCCTGCTGCGCGTCGTCGTCTTGATGATCCTTGCCAGCCTGATCTGGGTACCGATCGGGGTCTGGCTTGGCCTGCGCCCCGTCTGGGCACGCCGAGCGCAGCCGTTGGCGCAATTCCTCGCTGCCTTCCCGGCCAACCTGCTGTTCCCGCCCTTCGTCCTGGCGATAGTCTATTTCCGCATCAGCCCCGACATCTGGCTCACCCCCCTCATGGTGCTCGGCACACAATGGTATATACTGTTCAACGTGGTCGCCGGTGCCGCCGCCTTCCCCGGCGACCTGAAGGAGGCCGCGAGCAACTTCCGCGTCGGCGGCTTTCTCTGGTGGCGCAAGGTCATCATCCCCGGCATCTTTCCCTACTACGTCACCGGCGCCATCACCGCCTCCGGCGGCTCCTGGAACGCCGCCATTGTCGCCGAAGTCGCCTCCTGGGGTGACACGAAACTGCACGCCCACGGCCTCGGCGCCTATATCGCCGAGGCTACCGACAAGGGCGACATGGCACACGTGGTGCTTGGCGTCGTGGTCATGTCCGCCTTCGTCGTCCTGTTCAACCGCCTGCTCTGGCGCCCCATGTACGGCTACGCCCAGCGGCGGCTGACTCTGGCCTGAGCCGCGTGATCGTTTGCGGTGCACCCGTCGGAAAACGTGAATCCCGCGGCCAACGATAGGAACAACACTGATGGATACAGCGGTTGCGACACGTCCGACCCTGATCGAGGTCCGCGCCTGCCGGCAGGCCTACTACAAGGAGGCCAACGCCGATCTCGTCGTGCTGGACGACGTCAACCTCACCCTGCGCGAAGGCGAGATCGTTGCCCTGCTCGGCCGTTCCGGATCCGGTAAGTCCACCCTGCTGCGCATCGTCTCCGGCCTGCTCAAGCCGACCGCCGGCACCGTCACCTGGCGCGGCAAGGCCGTCACCGGCCCCACCGAGGGCGTTGCCATGGTGTTCCAGAGCTTCGCCCTGTTCCCCTGGCTCACCGTCCAGGAAAATGTCGAGCTGGGCCTGGAGGCCCGCGGCGTTCCCCGCGCCGAGAGGGCCCGCCGCGCCGAGGACGCCATCGACATGATCGGTCTCGGCGGGTTCGAGAACGCCTACCCCAAGGAGCTCTCCGGCGGCATGCGCCAGCGCGTCGGCCTCGCCCGCGCGCTGGTCGTGCATCCTGACCTGCTGCTGATGGACGAACCCTTCAGCGCGCTGGACGTGCTGACCGCCGAGACCCTCCGCACCGACCTGATCGACCTCTGGGTGGATGGCAAGCTGCCGGTGAAATCCATTCTCATGGTCACCCACAACATCGAGGAAGCGGTGCTGATGTGCGACCGCATCCTGGTTTTCTCTTCCAATCCCGGCCGTGTCGCGAGCGAACTGAGAGTGCCGTTCAAGCATCCCCGGAACCGGCTGGATCCGGCGTTCCGCCAGATGGTGGACGACATCTACGGCCTGATGACCCGGCGCGCGCCGGTCCGCCTCGCCACCGCAGCGCCCGTGTCGCCGCTGGCCACACCGCTGCCGCGCGTCGGCACCAACATCATGTCCGGCCTGCTGGAGGCCCTGGCCGGCGAACCCTACAACGGGCGCGCCGACCTCCCCGCACTCGCCTCCGTGCTGCAGTACGAGGCCGACGACCTGCTGCCGCTGGGCGAGACGCTGCAGCTTCTGCGCTTCGCGGTGCTGGAAGAAGGCGACATCGCCCTGACCGACCTCGGCCGCCGGTTCGTCAATGCCGATACGGATGAGCGGAAACGTATCTTCGCGGATACGTTGCGCAAGAACGTGCCGTTGGTGAACATGATCCGCCAGGTGCTGGACGAACGCTGGAACCACCGCGCCTCGGCCCTGCGCTTCCGCGATGAGCTGGAGGACCACATGTCCCCCGACTACGCCGAGGCCACGCTGCGGACCGTGGTGGGCTGGGGCCGGTATGCCGAGCTGTTCAGCTATGACGAGGAGGCGGAGCAGTTCAGTCTGGAGGATATTGAGTAGGCTTGCCTCCAGGCCACCAGCGGACGGGACGCCGTGTTTCAGATCAGTGCGAAAATCGAGCGGCAATTGGCGGCGCGTGGCTGGACACGCGCGAGCATTGCGGAAACGATTGCCGCGCCGCACGCGACAAGCCCAGCAATCAATCGCGCGACAGGGGATGCGGCAACAGCTTTTTTCGGCAGGATGGTTCCTATGTCGTTCAGGACGACAAAACCGGGGACATCGTGCAGATCAGCAATCGCAATGACCCGATGTGGAAGCCCGACTTATCGATTGTCAACCCATACAGGCCATAGCCAATGCCAGCCGCGACGCTCGAAACCCTGAAACGGAAGGCCCTGACGCGGGGCGGTCTCGATCTTTACACCGTGGATGCTGCGGCCGACATCGTGCAGGCCGCTGCAGCCGAAGGACTACGCGTCCTGGGTCTGGACGGCTTTATCATCAGCCAAGACGCAACCCAGCCAAGCCTGGAGGACAGCGCAGATTTCTCGTCGAGCAAGGATCCGTATGCGGACGCCCTGAGGTTCCTGGCAGCGAGGTCAGCGGCCGGGTTGTATTTCGAGGTCGTGCTCGACACGCCGGCCGAATCATAGCAAACGCAACTTCCCGCGCATCTGATACCGATTGCCGCAAGTGCAGCCGCATCACACGGCCTCCGCCACCCGGTCGAACTTCGCGGCCATGATGAAGTCGTTCTCGTGCAGGCCCTTGATCTTTTTCGTGCGCAATGAAACCGTCGCGTAGCCCCAGCCGAAGCTGATGT
>DASQVN010000008.1:0-5338 GCA_035640755.1 Rhodopila sp. | reverse complement strand
TCGCCACGCAGTTGATCGAGCCGTCCAGCGTCCCCCGCCACAACTCCGCCTGCTCCGCCGCCGGCTTCAGCGACGGATAGGTGTGATAGATCTGCCCATTCGGCCGCCGGTAGTCCTCGTTCGTGTACAGCATGTACTGGTGCAGCGACTCGCCATAGATCGGCGTCCCCCGCGCCCGCGCCTCCCGGATCGCCGAGACACCCGTCCCGGCCGAGACATGCATCATGTACAGCGCCGTCCCGGCCACCTTCTCCGCCAGCCGGATGATGCGCCGGAACGACACATCCTCGGACAGCGTGTTGTGCACTTCTGCCATGTTCTCGAAGCCGACCCGCCCCTCGCGGATCAGCTTGCCGTACATGTGCATGACGATATCGTTGTCCTCGGAGTGGATCACCCCAAGGCCGCCATTCGCCGCCAGCACCTGGAAGATCTCCCAGATGTCGCCGAAATCGACCATCCGCCCCTTGCGGTTCGGCGTGATGTCGGTGGTGAAGATCTTCACCGTGGGATAGCCGGCCTGGATCGCCTCGCCGACCTGCGCCGGCAGATCGACCGGCAGCGCGCCCTCCACCATCAGGTGCGTCGCGTAGTCGCAGGCGCAGTGCCCCTTCCAGTCCTGGTCCCGCACCTCGATCGAGTCCCGCACGGTCTTCGCAACCTGCACCCGCGTGAAGTCGATGATCGTCGTCGTGCCGCCATGCACCGCCGCCTTGCCGACCACATCCGGCGGATCGGTCTTGGTCGCGGTCCCGTCCGGCCCCGGCATGTGCCACTTGCAGTGCACATGCGGATCGATCCCGCCCGGCATGACGATCTTGCCGCGCGCGTCGATCAGCCGAGCGCCTTCGGGGACCGGCATGCTGCCGGGCGCGGCCATGGCGGCGATGACGCCGTTGCTGATCAGGATGTCATATGCGCCCACGCCTTGCGGCGTCACCACCGTGTCGCCACGAACCACCAGATCGACCATCATTTCCCCCGTTCGGTGATCTTTCCCGGCATCGTCCTGCGCTTCGCCCGCTTCGGCAAGCCCCGCGTCAAGGAGGTCCCATGGATTTCGACATCGTCGTCATCGGCGCCGGCATGGCCGGATCCACCGCCGCGGCGCAGCTCTCTCCCCACTGCCGTGTCGCCTTGATCGAAGCCGAGGAGGTCGCCGGCTATCACACCACCGGCCGCTCCGCCGCGATCTGGCTGCAGAACTACGGCCCACCCGATGTGCGCGTGCTCACCCGCCTGTCACGCACCTTCTATGAAAACCCGCCCGCCGGCTTCGCGGACGTGCCGCTGATCCGCCGCCGCCCCGTGCTGTTCCTCGCCACCGCCTCCCAGCAGGCCGAACTCGACCAGACCCTCGCCATCGGCCATGGCATCCGCCGCCTGAGCCCGGCCGAGGCCGAACCCATGGTCCCCGCCCTCCGCCCCGGCTATCTCGCCGGCGCGGCGCTGGAGGAGGATGGTTTCGACATGGACGTCGCCGCCATCCAGCAGGGCTATCTGCGCATGCTGCGTGCCAACGGCGGCATCCTCGCGCTGCGCCACCGCGCCGGCCGGATCGAGCGCCGCGCCGACACCTGGCACATCGAGACCACCAGCGCCGGCGAGTTCCGTGCCCCCATCCTGGTCAACGCCGCCGGCGCCTGGGGCGACGACATCGCAACCCTCGCCGGCGCCGTCCCGCTCGGCCTTACCCCGTGCCGCCGCACCGCCGCCATCATCGACCCGTCGCCCCATGATGTCTCCGGCTGGCCCATGATCATCGATGTCGCCGAAACCTGGTACGCCCGCCCCGAGGCGCGCACCCGCCTGATGGTCTCCCCCGCCGACGCCACCCCCACCCACGCCCACGACGTCCAGCCCGAGGAAATCGACGTCGCCATCGGCATCGACCGCATGCAGCAGGCGCTCGACATCGAGGTCCGCCGGGTCGAGCACGCCTGGGCCGGCCTGCGCACCTTCACCCCGGACGGCAGCCTCGCCTTCGGCTGGGACCCCGCCGTCTCTGGATTCTTCTGGTGCGTCGGCCAGGGCGGCTACGGCATCCAGACCGCCCCCGCCGCCGGAAAGCTCGTCGCCGACCTGATCCTCGGCCGCGACCCCGGCCCGGCGGCCGAGATCACCCCCGCCATCTCCCCCGCGCGCTTCCGTGCCTGACCCTGAAACAAACCTGACCATGCTCCCGAAACAAAAAGGCCACCCCCGAAAGGGTGGCCTCCTCGCACTCCGGTTGAGGTGGGTCCGTCAGAAACCGTGGATCACCCGCCCCGCCAACCAGCCGCCTTACGCCGCCGGCTGTTCGCCCTGGCCGTTGCCGTTGCTCGGCGGCGTCGGCCGATTGCGCCGCTCCGCCATGAACTGGTCGAACTCGGCCTTGTCGCGCGCGAAGCGCAGCCGGTCGAGGAATGCGCCGAACTCCTTCTGCTCTTCCTCAAGCCGCCGCAGGGTCTCGGCCCGATACTCGTCGAACGCCCGGTTGCCGCTCGACGGCGCCGCCCGGCTGCTGGCGGCACACGCCCAGCTCTTCCAGGCGCCCCAGCCGCTGCTCCAGTCCCCACCCTGATATCCATCCCGACGCCGACGTCCATTGCAGCTCATGCGACCGCTCCCCAGCATGTAGAGAAGGATGGCCAGTCCCACCGGCCAGAAGAGAATGAAGCCCAGCACCATCAGGGCAATGCCCAGCGGCCCGTTGAATACGCGGCCCCGCCAGAACGGCGGCGGACCCCAAGCTGGTGCATGGCCGGGTGCCCCCTCATGACCGCCCCACGGCCCCGCCCAGGGACCACCCGGCGCATGACCCGAGGGCTGGTTCCAGTGTCCCGCGCCGGATCCCCAGCCCGGGGTGCCATAGGCGTCTTGGTTCATAGCACTCGACATCGAGAGCCTCATGTGAATGTAAGACACATTTACACTGGGACGCCGCCCCGCCGTCGTCAAGCATCAATGAACGGACCCGCCGCCGCCCGTCCTCAACTATCCAGGAGGGTTGCTCAGGCTTTGCAGATACAACAGCACCCCGGCCTCCAGCAGCTCCTCCGCCGTCATCGGCAGCTTCCGCCGCGACGGGTCGGGGCGCACGAACAGGGACGCGATGCCATGCGACATCGCCCAGACATGCAGCGCGATCATCAAGGAGGGCGGGCGGCGTGCCGGCGGAAAGGTCGCGGCCAGCACCTCCGCCGCCTCGCGCAGCACGTTGAACGCCCGGTCTCCGGCGGCCTGCAGGTCCGGATGGTTGTCCGTCGCAATCCGCGAGTCGAACATGGCCGCGTAGTAGGCCGGCTCGTTCCGCGCGAACGCCAGATAGGCTCGGCCCATCTCCTCGAACGCCGTCATCGGGGTCGGCTTGCCGTCATTCCACGCCCGGCCGAGTGCGGCGGCGAGCCGGTCGAAGCCGCGCAACGCGACCTCCGCCATCAGTGCCTCGGCATCGCGGAAGTGCCGGTACGGCGCCGCCGGGCTGACGCCCGCCAGGCGCGCGGCCTCGGCCACCGTGAACCCGGCGGCGCCCTTCGCGGCGATCAGCTCCAGCGCGGCATCCAGCAGCGCCTCCCGCAGGTTGCCGTGATGATAGCCGCGTCGGCCGGAGCCATCTCGGGGGTCGGACCAACTCATGTGAGATCAATTTACATGAGCCGGGACGTTTTACCAGGGCCGAGCAGATCGCCGGCGGGCCGGAAGCGTGCCTCCGCTCGGGAACCGTCGCGTTGTGGCGGGGCGGGATGCGCCCGGCGTATAAGCTGACCCGCATGTGAAACAAAGGCCCCGCATGACGATCACCGCCCATCCCGTCCGGCCCCGGCAGGCCGCCGACCCGATCCTCGGCCTGCTGCAATGTCCACGCTGCGGCGGCGCCCTGGCTGGCGCGCTCGCCTGCACGGCCTGCGGCGCCCCCGTCCGCCTGCACGACGGCATCCTCGATTTCGTCGCCGGTGCGGCGGCAACCCAGCTCGACGCCATCGACTACGACCAGTTCTACGCCATCGACGAGGACCACGCCCGCGTCACCTATGACGACATCGTCATCGCCGCCGGCGCGCTGTGGCGCAACGACCTCGGCGACGCGCTGGAGATCGGCTGCGGCACTGGTGGCTTCAGCATGGCGGCGCTGACGCGGATGCAGGCCTCCCGCGTGCTGCTGACCGATGTCTCCCTCAAGATGCTGGCGGCCTGTCGGCAGCGGCTGCAGCGCATGCCTTCGCTCCACGCCCAGGCGGTCGGCTATGCGGCCTACAGCGGCCAGGAGGACTGCTTCCGCGCCGAGGCGTTCGACACCTGCTTCGGCACCGCCGTGGTCCACCATGTGCTCGACGTGCCGCGGTTCCTCGGCCAGGTGCACCGCCTGCTCAAGCCGGGCGGTGTCGCCTTCTTCATGGAGCCGAACGGCCACTTCCACCATGCGCTGACCGCGACCCTGGCCGAGGTCCTCGCCGACTGGCTGCGCCAGGGCAGCGTCGCCCACCCGGACCTCAACCGGATGCTCAACTGGATGGCCGAGGTGCACTGCAACGTCACCAACTCCGGCGACCTGCAGGTCCTGGCCGAGAGGGAGGACAAGCACCAGTTCACCAGCGTCGGGTTCGAGGCCATGGCCGCCGCCGCCGGTTTCACCATGGCCCGCGCGCTCGCCTGCGGGGCCGACCGGACGGGGGGCGAGACGATCCTCGCCTATCTCCAGCAGGTCGGCGTCAGCGCCGAGACGCTGCGGCGGGTCCGCGTCGCCTGGGGCAGCGGCAGGAACCCGCGTTTCGCCGCCCTGGCCCCGCATGACAGCGCGCCCAGCTACCTGTTCTGGCTGGAGAAAGGTGCCGCCGCGCATCGGATCGCAGCGACCCCGGCCCAAGCGGCGCCGCCGGCGCGGGGCACCGAGGCGCCGCCCCGGCTCTGGCTGATGCTGACGCTGCACCAGGGCAGCAAGGACCCGGAATTGGCGGTCGACGGCTGGTGCGTGGCCGAGGCGCCGGTCCGCGCGGTGGAACTCACGCTGCTGGGGCGGCATATCCGCATGCCGGTCTGGCGCCCGAGGCCCGACGTGCAGGCCGCGGTCAACGCCAACGGCGCCTATCCGCCGCTGCACGCGCTGTGCTCGGGCATCAACGGGCGCATCGTGCTGGAGGGCATCCCGGCGCAGCCCGTGCAGGTCGCGGTCCACCTGGTCGCAGGCGGCGAGACGCGGCTGCCGCGCGGGATCGTGACGCTCCAGCCTGGCGGGGAGGGGCAGTTGATCCAGTGAGCGATCAGTGCACCAGCGCGGCCAGCGACATCGATTTCGAGCCAACGAGCGCCCATCGATCCGGCTGCTTCAGCTATTGCGAACCCCAGGCGGATATGGAGG
>DASQVN010000007.1:0-5022 GCA_035640755.1 Rhodopila sp. | reverse complement strand
ATGCTGGCGATCTGCTCATCGAGCGGTGGATTGAGCACGCGCTCGAACTCCTCATCGGAGAACGTCATGTGGATTGTCCTGTGACGGATCCCGCCGTCTGACCGAGCCGGCACACAGGTGCCGGTGCAGACGCAGGAGCGATGCGCCACGAGCCAGGGCCGGTGACGGATCGTCGGGCAAACGGACGGGACGGGAGGTCTGCCTCAGTTATATTGTGATGCAGAAGTGAATTACAATAGAATCATCAAAGCATAAATGCCAATTGTCAGAATGTAATTCATATTCTTTACTATGATCTCGGGCAATTGCAGTCTGTTCGAACTTCGGCACTGGCCATCAAGCCCGCCTCAAGACATGGGATCGGCGCTGGCTTCGCTCGCCCTCATCGGGCTGTTGCTACCTTGGAGGCTGTCGCAGGCTGTCCGGAAGGGGGCTCAACCGGTCACGTCAAATGTGTCCGGAAACCCTGGTGTATGGGCGAGAAAGCAGACAGGATGCAAAACGGACAGGGCGGAATGGTGGCGATCGGCTACGCGCGGGTGAGCACTCTGGACCAGGATTGGGCGCTGCAACTCGATGCCCTGCACGACGCCGGCTGCACAAAGGTGTTCAAGGACCAAGCCTCTGGCGCCCGCCGAGCGGCCGGGGCTGCGTGCCGCGCTCGATGACACCCGTGAAGGCGATGTGCTGGTCACCTGGAAGCTGGACCGCGTCGGCCGGAGGCTGCCGCACATGATTGAGACTGTCGCTGCCCTGGAGCGGCGCGGGGTCGGGTTTCGATCACTGACCGAGGCGATCGACACCACGACAGCGGCGGCCGGCTGGTGTTCCATCTCTTCGCCGCCCTCGGTCAGTTCGAACTCGATCTCATCCAGGAGCGCACCCGGGCCGGCATTGCGGCGGCGGCGGCGCGGGGACGCAGAGGCGGGCGACGACCGGTCATCACCGACGAGAAACTGAAGCGCGCCGAGGAATTCATCCCAGGGGTTGACCGTGCGCGAAACCGCAATGCGGCTCAAGGTCGGCAAGACCGCCCTTTACAAGGCATCGGCCAGCCAGAGGCAAACACTCTCCCCGGTGCCGGAACGCGAATCCCGCAGGGTCGGATGAGCACGCCCAGCTGGCCCACAGTCCGCATTGTCCTTGCCGGATGTGGGGCGCCGGCGGAAATGTGTAGGGGCCTTTTTAGCCCAGCATGACGGTCAGTGGCGGCTTTCCGAGGAGGCCAACGAGCTTGGAGATGTGGGGAGGCAGGTCGGATGTGTGTGGATCCCCACATCCAGGCCGACGCACACAAGACGATGGGGACGCGGTGGCCTCATTGAAAACGCTCTTCACGCCAGGCCATGCCGCTTGTTGACAGCGGCGCGGCGGTCATGCCCTCCACACGATAACCAGACGAATGTCCCCATCGCGTCGAGGTCCCCTACCCGGTCAGTGGACCTGCTGGATGGCCTCGATTTCCCTCTGCCGTGTTACCGCCTGGATCTCCAAGGCAAGCTGGCGCAGTCGTTCAGCGTAGTCTGCCCCTGCATCAATGGCATCCCGAATGAGCTGTTTCGATCCCGGAGAGAGCTCGCGGGGCGCCGTGTTCTGGGGTGCCTGGGCCGTCTCCAGGGCCCGCCGCTCCATGGTGCAGCCGAGGTCGATGGTCTTGGCCGCGGTCGATAGAAGGTTGGCGAGCGTGTCACGGTCGGGATTGACCCTGATCAGGCGCTGCACGTTGGCCAGAACCTCAGCCTCGGTCACTGGGTCGTTGCTCGGCGGTTGCAGCACCGCTTCCACGCGCTCCAGCAACAGCAAGCCCACGCGCTGGACTTCAATGGCGAGGGCCAGCTGCGTGTGTAGTTGGTTGGACACGACGTCGGCCAGGGTGCGCGGGGCGAAGATCCGCCCGGCATCCAGCCGATCGGTGTCGGTCAGAACGCGATGAGCCTGACCCTCGCCGTCATCGGTTTGCAAAGGCGACCCTCCCAGGCGTGGCTCATCCGAACCCATGGGCCGATCAGCATCCCGCATCCAGCCTTCCGCGACCCGTTTGCGGTCGATCGTGGTGGCGGAGCGGATGCCGTAGCGGCGGGCGAGCTTGGCCGTGCTGATGGGTGTGCTTTCCCACTCGCGCCGGATCCGCTCCCAGGGTGGTTCTGTCAGGGCTCGCGCCAAAGATGCTCGAATGAGCAATGTACTAACAAATCTAACAAGCGTACAGTCACAATCAATCATCCTGAGTCCGGCGCACGCAAGTAAACCTCAAAATTCGTTACGCTGGCGCCAAACCTGACAGAACCAGGAAAAGCGCGTGCTGCGGCGGGCGGCCCATGTGCGATAAGAAACCGTTCCCGCTTTTTGGTTCATGTGCTCTCCTGCCTCGTCGCCTACGCCTTCAGACACGGTAAACCTGCCATTTCGCTGACGGCACATCAAATCATGGCTTATCCGTAGTTGAGGTTAAGAACCCTCGGTGCCTAGGTTTCTCCTGCGCCTCCGACTGAAGACCCAATGGCCGCCTATCCTGAACTGACCATATCCGTCGTGCGGCGGATCATTTCGGGATGCGGAATGCCAGCGGCCCGCCGTCGCACATGCCGTCCGACAGGATGAGTACGCGGCGGAAATCTGGGCCATCGGCCAGTAGAGTCATCGCCTCGGGCTTGATCTCTCGTTGGCAGTCATCGCCGCTAACCGCGGGCAGTTTCAATTCCGCAAGCGGCCGCAGCCTGATGGCGGTGCCAGCATCGCTGCCATCCCAGAAGCCGATCCACCATGGGACGTTCGTCGAGTCATCGTCCGGACCGACCAGAACCAGCAGTCCCTCCCGCACCGCGAGCAGATCGCGAATGCCGTTGGCCTTGCCGGCTTCAATGGTGAACAGCCTGGGAGCCAAGTCGCCACCTTCAAACAATGCGCGCGCGGCCACACGGAGGATGTAGGCCTTTTTGTCCCGCGCCGGCTCGCGGAAGCCAAAATAGAGCTGACCGTTGCGCGCCGCGAGGCCTTCAATGTTGATGCCATGGCCATTCTGGCCGAGACACTTGTCGGCGAAAGGGCCGAGTTCCGGGTCAGCAGACAGCAGGCGCCAGAGTCGGCCTTGATCATCGACTGGTTGAGAAGACAGCTGCACCCGCCCGTCCGGCTGCAGGGCGAGGCGATAGACGTGGCGGCTGTCCGGGTTGGCGGCGCATGACGCGCGCTTTCGCGAATGTGAGCCGGTGACATAGGCGAAGCCAGCGTCGCTGGCCGCGCCTTCGGCGTCCAGTTCGCCATTGCCCGCCAGAAGCAAGATGCGCTCCGGCTGTGGTATCAAGCGTTCGCCGTCGATCATGGCGTAGCGTGCTTCACCGCCCTCGTCGAACACGGCGATGCAGCGGCGCGGCCCATCGGATTCGCTCGAGCAGGCAATGCCACTGAGCGAACGCCGCAGTTTCTTCGAAAGGGCGAAGCCGGGCGAAGTGTTCCACATTGTTCCATCAGGCGTGACTTTTGGAGTATCCGCGGCGGTTGGCAGCGCGAGCAGGATTGCAAGACAGGCGTACAGGGCTGGGCGCATTCCTGGTGTCCCCCGGTCGTTGATAGGCGGTCAGTTCGACGTTATCCGCCGCACAAGGACAAATTGACGAAACCCCCAGCCGATCCGTCGCCGATGGATCGATCAAGGCGGATCCCCGATCGTAGCTTCGCCACGACCGGGGATCCGCCTTGCCCATGATAATCAAAACGCGATCGTCATGCCGGGGTGGGAGGCCTGCTCGCGTGTGTAAGAAACGCCGTGCACCTTCACGCCGCGACTGTCGAGCAGCGAGATGATACCGCCCTTGTTTGACAAGGTCATCGGAGCGCTGACCTCGATCAAGCGCGTCCCGCCCGCGGGAATCGTGCCGGACAGCGGAATCTTGGCCTTCATCTTGTCGGCGAGGGCCCACCGCTCCAGGCTGACGTCCTGGTGCGATGTGTTCAGCAGCGTGACCGTCTCCCGCTCCGGGCTTTGGGTGTCGTTCACGAGGGCGGCGACGATGCGGACCAGACCGTCCGGAAGGTCCACGGTGGGAACATGCACCGGCGGGATGACACCCGGCCTGCGCGTGGCCGCATCACTCGGCGGCCCGCTGCCCGCCAGGTCGAGCACGGTCCCCGTCTGGTCGTCGGTGTGCCAAGCCTGGGTAGCGAACTTGAGGAAGATGCCCACCCATTGATTCTGTTTGGGGAACTTGAAAATGAGCCCACCGTCCTGCCACGGACCATTGTCGCGGGCGAAGCGCCCCGGCGGATTGCCCTGGTTCATGTGAATATCGTGGATGCCGCGACCGGGCAGAAAGCCGAAGTAGTTGTCGCGCTTTTTCGCCTCCGGACCCCAAGGCTCGCCGAAGGCGAAGATCATGGCCTCCTCGTCGGCCATGGCCCGCTGAACATACATCCCGATCTTCTCGTTCAAGTCGTTGTCCGGCCCAGGCGTCTGGATCGGCAGCGGCACCATCTGCTGCGGCTGGAAGAGGTTGCCGCGAATGAAGTCGAGCGCGATGCCGCCCGGTTCCGACCGAACCTTGTGGATACCCGCATCAAGCTCTGCCAGCTGCTCCAGCATCGGGTGGTTGAAATGCGGATCGACGTAGAACAAAACCTCGCTGCCGTCCTGCGACTGGACATTGATGGCAATGCGGTACCGTTCCGTATCATCGACGACAAGCACCTGAAAGTGGGGGCTTGTGCCGGAGCCTTGCCGGAGGTCGACCGGCCGACCCTTGAGAACGGAGTAGTGCTTGAGTGCCATGGTTTCCTCCTGTTGATTAAGTGCTTGCTACGAGGCGCCCGCGAAGTAGAGCCGCCGGACAAACCGGGCGGGTTCTGTCAGGTTTGGCGCCAGCGTAACGAATTTTGAGGTTTACTTGCGTGCGCCGGACTCAGGATGATTGATTGTGACTGTACGCTTGTTAGATTTGTTAGTATATTGCTCATTCGAGCATCTTTGGCGCGAGCCCTGACAGAACCGTTCGGATCGCTCGGTGATGATCGCTGACCCGCATTCGA
>DASQVN010000006.1:0-3380 GCA_035640755.1 Rhodopila sp. | reverse complement strand
TTGCCGTGCCGGACGCACTGCCGCCGGACGTACTGACGTAGATCTGCCGCAGCGTCTCAGGCGACTGCCAGTACCCCGGCGCCACTTCCATCACCACGTGGTATTGGTTCTGCGCGCTGTAGATCGTCGAGACCTGGCGCTGCCCGAACGCATCATACAGCGTGTTGTCGATCTGGCTGGCGCTGATCCCAAGCCGGCTCGCCGTCGCGCGGTCGATCACGAGGTCGGTCTCCAGCCCCTTCTGCTGCTGGTCGGAGCTGACGTCGCGCAGCACCGGATCATGCTCCAGCACCGCCAGCAATTTCGGCGCCCATTCATACACTTCGGTGCTGCTGTCGCCCTGCAGGGTGTATTGATAGGTTGCGTTGCTCTGCCGCCCGCCAATACGAATGTCCTGGACCGGAGCGAGGAAAAGCCGAGCGCCGGGCACGGCTGAAAGCTTGCGGCGCAGGCGGGTCATGACCGCGTCGATGCCATCGCGCTGACTCAGCGGCTTCAGTGCGACGAACACCTGGCCGGTGTTTGTCTGGTTTGCCCCACCGCCGCCGCCCTGGCCGGTGAAGCCGACCACGTTCTGCGCCGCCGGGTCCTGCTGCACGATGTGCGTCATCTGCGCGAGCTTCTGCTGCATCGCCTGGAAGGAGATGCTCTGGTCCGCCTGCAGTGCCCCGGTCAGGCGTCCGGTGTCCTGCTGTGGG
Organism: Rhodopila sp.; assembly: GCA_035640755.1. Classification (GTDB taxonomy): domain Bacteria; phylum Pseudomonadota; class Alphaproteobacteria; order Acetobacterales; family Acetobacteraceae; genus Rhodopila. The sequence continues at coordinate 2,682 of DASQVN010000006.1, read as the reverse complement.
AAGAAGCCTTTCGGGATTTCGAGGACCAGCACGCCGTTCAGCGCGACCGTGGCCAGCAGCACCAGCATCACCAACAGCGGATGCCGCAGGCTCCAGGCGAGCGAGCGGCCGTATCCAGTCTGCACCCACTGGAACAGCGCCTTCCGCGCCGGGTCGTGCACCAGCGATCCGCGCTTCAGCATCAGGGCGCACATCATCGGCGTGGTGGTCAGCGAAATCACCAGCGACACCGCGATCGCCAGCGACAGCGTCACCGCGAATTCCCGGAACAGCCGCCCGACGATGCCGCCCATCAGCAGGATCGGCAGGAACACCGCGATCAGCGACAGGCTGATGGAGACAACGGTGAACCCGACCTCCTTCGCCCCGCGCAGCGCCGCCTGCACCCGCGGTACGCCGTCCTCGATGTGGCGGGAGATATTCTCCAGCACCACGATCGCGTCATCGACGACGAAGCCGGTCGCGATCGTCAGCGCCATCAGCGACAGGTTGTCCAGGCTGTAGCCCAGCAGATACATCGTGCCGAACGTGCCGATGATCGAGACAGGCACCGCCACCGCCGGGATCAAGGTCGCCCGCGCGCTGCGCAGGAACAGGAACACCACCACCGTCACCAGCGACACCGCAATCAGCAGCGTGGTTTCCGTGTCATGCAGGCTGGAGCGGATGGTGGTCGAGCGGTCGTTCGCGATCAGCAGGTTCATGTCCCGCGGCATCGCCGCCATCAACTGCGGGATCGCAGCCTTGACCGAATCGATCGTGCTGATGATGTTCGCGCCGGGCTGGCGGAGCAGGATGACCAGCACAGCCGGCTGGCCGTTCGCCAGGCCTGCGTTGCGCAAATTCTCGACCGAGTCCTGCACGTCCGCGACGTCTGACAGATGCACGGCGGCGCCGTTGCGGTACGCAACCACCAGGGGCCGGTAGTCGGCTGCATGCGAGGCCTGGTCGTTGGTATAGATCTGGTAGTGCAGCCGGTCCGCCTCTATCGCGCCTTTCGGGCTGTTGGCGTTCGCCGATGCCAAGGCCGCGCGCACATCCTCCAGCCCGATGCCGAACTTGAACAGCTTGGTGGGATTCAGCTCGACCCGCACCCCCGGCAGCGCAGCGCCGCCGATGATCACCTGCCCGATGCCCTGGATCTGCGACAGGCGCTGCGACAGCACGTTGGTTGCCGCGTCGTACATCTGCCCGCGGGTCAGCGTCTTCGAGGTCAGCGCCAGGATCAGGATCGGCGCGTCGGCCGGATTCACCTTCCGGTAGGTCGGGTTCTGCCGCAGGCTGGTCGGCAAGTCGGCTCGAGCCGCGTTGATCGCCGCCTGCACGTCCCGCGCCGCGCCGTTGATGTCCCGGTTCAGGCCGAACTGCAGCACGATCCGCGTCTGCCCGGTCGAGCTGGCCGATGTCATCTCGGTCACGTCGGCGATCTGGCCGAGGTGGCGTTCGAGTGGGCTGGCAACGCTCGTGGCCACCGTCTCCGGACTCGCTCCCGGCAACTGCGCCTGGACCGAGATCGTCGGGAAATCGACCTGCGGCAGCGGCGCGACCGGCAGCTTGAAGAAGGCGAAGATGCCGGCCAGCGCGATGCCGATGGTCAGCAGCGTTGTCGCCACCGGGCGGGCGATGAAGGGCGCCGAGAAGTTCATGACGGCGCCTGGTCGCTGGCGATCCCGGTTTCCGGCTTGCCGCCGAACCATTGCGCCAGCCGGTCAAACATCAGGTAGATCACCGGCGTGGTGAACAGTGTCAGCACCTGGCTGACGATCAGCCCGCCGACGATCGCGACGCCGAGGGGGCGCCGTAGCTCCGATCCCGTGCCGGTGCCCAGCATCAACGGCAGCGCCCCCAACAGCGCCGCCATCGTCGTCATCAGGATCGGGCGGAACCGCAGCAGGGATGCCTGATGGATCGCCTCCCGCGGCGGCTTGTGCTCCTCCCGCTCGGCCTCGAGCGCGAAGTCGATCATCATGATCGCGTTCTTCTTGACGATGCCGATCAGCAGGATGATGCCGATGATCGAGATGACATCGATGTTGTCGCCCGAGATCAGCAGCGCCACCAGCGCCCCTGCCCCGGCCGAGGGCAAGGTGGACAGGATGGTGATGGGGTGGATGAAGCTCTCGTACAGTACCCCCAGCACGATGTACACCGTCACGATCGCCGCCAGCACAAGCAGCAATTCGTTCGAGAGTGACGCCTCCAGCGCCGCAGCCGCGCCCTGGAAGGCTGTGTTGAAGCTGGCCGGCAGCCCGATCTCGGCCTCGGCCTGCCGGATCGCCGCCACCGCCGCGCCCAGCGATGATCCCGGCGTCGTATCGAATGAAATCGTCGTCGCCGGAAACTGCGCCAAATGGCTGATCTGCAACGGCCCTGGCTTCTGCTCGATGGTGACGATCGAGCTCAGCGGCACCTGCCCCGTGGTCGAGGCGGAGGACGGCAGCCAGATCGATTGCAGTGCCGAGAGGCTGTCCTGCAAGGAAGGCTGCGCCTCCATGATCACACGATACTGGTTCGACTGCGTGTAGATCGTCGAGATGATCCGCTGGCCGAACAGGTCATACAGCGCGTTATCGACCGTTGCCGGCGTGATGCCGTAACGCGCGGCCGTGGCCCGGTCGATCACCAGGTTCACCGTCAGCCCCTGCTGCGCCAGATCGCTCGCGACGTTGGTCAGGTCGGGCG
>DASQVN010000005.1:0-3138 GCA_035640755.1 Rhodopila sp. | reverse complement strand
CTGGTGCAGCCGCCCGATCCGCGCCATCTCTGCGTTGTGGCCCGCGATCACGCGCACCCCTTCATCCAGCCGCGCGGCAATGTTCGCCGGCGTGCACCCCTCCAGGAACGCGATGCCGTTGCGCCGGCAGGCGGCAAACACTTTGTCGCGCGCCGCCTGCATCACCGGCGGATACGGGTCGCGCAGCAGCTTGACCGAACCCAGCGAGAGACTCAGGTCGCCCGGCCCCATCTCGGCAAACCCGAGGCCCGGCACAGCGCATATCGCGTCCGCATTGGCAATGCCTTCCGGGCTTTCCAGCTTCACCCCCAGCAACAGCTCGCCGCGAGGATTGAGCGGCCATGGGTCACAGCGCTCCATGTACTCCTCGGCCGGCAATCCCCAGACCGGCGCGGCGGTGCCTTCCGAGCCGCGCCCGCGCGTGCCGATCCCCAGCATGCCGCCGGCGGGTCGCGCCGGCCGGACGGCGCCGCCAAGCCGTGCCTCGGGCGAGGGCAGCGCCGGATCGACGCCCGGGAGGTGATGGGGATAGCGGCATGCCTCCACAAACGCACGCACCGCGTCCGCCGTCTCGGCCTGGCACAGCAGGATGCCATGCACGCCGCGCCCCAGGATCTGGCGGAACTGCCAGGCATTGAAGCGGACATTCGCCTCATCCGTGCCGTTGACCGGCGCCTCCACGATCACCGCCGGCGTACGATGGCCCGAACGGGTCGGGCCGCCATCCACCAGGCCGCGCAGGTATTCGGCCAGCCCGGTCATGTCGAAGCAGCCGTGCTCCATGCCCACGTTGATGTAGTCGGCCCACGTGGCGGCATCCTCACGCCCCTGGGCATAGGTCAGCACATGCCCGCTGTGCGCGCCGTCGTAATAGATCGCCTGGTCCTGCTCCAAGAGCTCGATTGCGCGGTTGATCCGGCCTGGCATCGTCGTCTCCCCCATGGTCCAGGCGACATTCTCCGACCCGGACCGCCTGCGGCGTCAAGTCGCGTGGCAGCCGAGCCGCGGACCTGATACACGGCCCGCCATGACGACGCCTCGCTCCGACCATACGTTCGAACTGCTGCGCCGCCTGTGGCGGGAGCACGTCTCTCACCGCAAGGGCCGGCTGCTGTCGATCCTGGTCCTCACGCTGATCATGGCCGGCGCTACGGCGCTGTATCCGGTGGTGATCAATCACGCCTTCCAGATGTTCACCGCGCATGACCGGCGGATCCTGTATCAGATCCCTGTGCTGGTCGTGCTCGTCACCGGGGTGAAGGCCCTCGCCCAGTATTTCCAGACCGTCCTCGTGCAGCAGAGTGTGCTGCTGACGATCCGCGAGCTGCAGGGCCGCATGTTCGCCCACCTCACCCACGCCGACCTCGCCCGGATCGAGCGTGAGGCGCCCGCTCAGCTCGCGTCCCACTTCACCACCGACGCCGCAACGATCCGAGAGGCGCTGACCCGCGCCGTGAACGGCATCGCCGATGTTGTCACCGTCGTCGGCCTGGTCGGCAGCATGATCTACCTGAACTGGCTGCTGTCCTTGATCGCCGGCGCGCTCTATCCGCTCGCCATCATGCCGATCGAGCGGATCGGCCGCCGCGTCCGCAAGGCCTCCGGCGGCATGCAGGAACGGGTGGGTGAGACCGCGGCCCTGCTGAACGAGAGCTTCGCCCAGGCCCGCACCGTCCGCGCCTACCGCCTCGAGGCCGAGGAGATCCGCCGCGCCGACGCCGCCTTCACCCAGCTCTACCGGGCGCTGCTGCGGATGACGAAGAACCGCTCCCGCGTCGATCCGGTGCTGGAGGTGCTGGGCGGCGTCGCCGTCGCCGCGATCATCGGCTTCGAGGGCTGGCGTTCCGCCGTCAGCAATCATGCCCTTGGCGACTTCACCGGCTTCGTCGCCGCCCTGCTGATCGCCGCCCGCCCCCTACGCGCGCTCGGCTCGCTGAACGCCGCGCTGCAGGAGGGGCTTGCCGGCCTGGTGCGCGTCTTCGCCGTGATCGACGAGCCAACACGCATCCGCGAGGCGCCGGAAGCCACCCCCCTGCCCGCCGGCCGCGGCCATGTGGTGTTCGATGACGTTCGCTTCGTCTACCCCGACGGGCGGGAAGGATTGCGCGGCCTGAGCTTCGAGGCGCTGCCCGGTACAACGGTGGCGCTGGTCGGCCCCTCGGGCGGCGGCAAATCGACCGCGCTGGCGCTGATTCCCCGGCTGCATGACGTCACGGGCGGCGCGGTGCGGATCGACGGCGCCGATGTGCGCAGTGTGACGCTCGCCAGCTTGCGGGACGCCATCGCCTATGTCGGGCAGGAGGCGCTGCTGTTCGACGACACGGTTGGCGCCAACATCGGCATGGGGCGCCCCGGCGCATCCCAGGCCGAGATCGACCAAGCCGCCAGGGCCGCGGCGGCGGCCGGGTTCATCGCCGACCTGCCGAACGGGTACGACACGGTTGTCGGCCCCGGCGGGCAACGCCTGTCGGGCGGGCAGCGCCAGCGCATTGCCCTCGCCCGTGCCCTGCTGCGCAACCCGCGCATCCTGCTGCTCGACGAAGCGACCAGCGCACTGGACACCGAATCCGAGGCGGCGATCCAGGCCGCCCTGGCTGCCCTGCGCAAGGGCCGCACCACCATCGTCATCGCCCACCGCCTATCGACGGTCCGCGACGCCGACCTGGTCGTCGCCCTGGCTGACGGCCGCGCCGCCGAAACCGGCACTCACCCCGACCTGATGGCGGCCGACGGGCTCTACTCCCGCCTGGTGCGGAGCCAAAGCCTGCTGGCCGCCTGATCGGAAAGCGCCTGTGCCCGTCGCCGCAATCTGATCGTCGTCCAACCGGCGGACGGGCAGGCCTCGTATCGCCGGAAGGCCATGTATCGGCTAAACTCGCCTGGCGTTTTCAGGAGGCGTCCATGACACAGGACAAACGCGCAAGGGATGCTGAGATCCGGAAACTCATCGCTGTCCGGGCCTACGAGATTTGGGAAAATCACGGCCGCCCCCACGGCTACCACGCGCATCATTGGCGTGAGGCCGAACAGGAGATCCTGAGCTGCCTGCAAGACGCCGGCGATACGGAAGAAATGCGTTCGGCACCTCGGCAGCCGCCTCGTCGATAAGCGCCCCGATGCGGGCAGATCGCGCGGGGG
>DASQVN010000004.1:0-5602 GCA_035640755.1 Rhodopila sp. | reverse complement strand
GCCGCGCCGCCGCGGTCGGACGACAGCGGCAGGACCGCGATGTCCTGCGGCGCCAGCGCCTTCGCCAGCGTCTGCAGTGACGGCATCTCGGCAACGCAGGGTGCGCACCAGGTCGCCCACAGGTTCACCACCATTCCCCGGCTCTTGAATTCCGACAGATGATGCTGGCTGCCGTCCTGCGCAACGAAGGGGACCTCGGGCGGCGGGGCGGGCGGTGAGACGTGCTCGATCCCATCTGCCACGGTCTGTAATTTCTGCGCATGCGATTTGATCGGCAGCGCCGCGGCGGCTAGGGTGCCGGCCGCGGCCGCCAGCACCGTCCGGCGGCCCCTGATCCTCATGCCGGAACCTGCTGCGTGACCGATTCGACCGACTCCCCGCCTGGCGATCCGCCCGGGCATCCGTCACCCCCTTCCCTGGCACGCCCGAATGAGCCTGCCAACGTGCAATGGGGCGGACGCTTTGCCGGCGGCCCGTCGGCGATCATGCAGGACATCAATGCCTCCATCGGGTTCGACCGCAAGCTGTGGCGGCAGGACATCAGCGGCTCCCGCGCGCATGCCGCCATGCTGGCGAAGATCGGTCTGCTGTCTGCCGAAGATGAGCATGCGATCGGCCGCGGTCTAGACACGATCGCGGCGGAAATCGAGGCCGGCAGCTTCGCCTTCGACGTGGCGCTGGAAGACATCCACATGAACATCGAGGCCCGCCTGACCGAGCGGATCGGCGAGGCCGGCAAGCGCCTGCACACCGCGCGCAGCCGCAACGACCAGGTGGCGACCGACTTCCGCCTCTGGGTCCGCGATGCGATCGACGGACTTTCGGCGCAGATTACCGACCTGATGCGCGCCCTGGCGGCGAAGGCCGAGGTGCATGCCGCCGATCCGATGCCCGGCTTCACGCATCTGCAGACGGCACAGCCGGTCACCTTCGGGCACCATCTGCTGGCCTATGTGGAAATGCTGGAGCGTGACCGCGGCCGGCTGGCCGACTGCCGGTGGCGGCTGAACCAGTGCCCGCTGGGATCGGCGGCGCTGGCCGGCACCTCGTTCCCGATCGACCGGCGCATGACCGCTTCGGCGCTGGGCTTCGACCGTCCCGCGGCCAATTCGCTCGACGCGGTGTCGGACCGGGATTTCGCGCTGGAGTTCCTCTCGGCCGCGGCGATCGGCGCCATGCACCTCTCGCGCTTCGCCGAGGAGGTCGTCATCTGGTGCAGCGCCCCGTTCCGCTTCATCCGGCTGAGCGACGCGTTCACCACCGGCAGCTCGATCATGCCGCAGAAGCGCAACCCGGATGCGGCGGAACTGGTACGGGCGAAGACCGGGCGGGTGACCGGCGCGCTGGTGTGCCTGCTGACCGTGATGAAGGGGCTGCCGCTCGCCTACGCCAAGGACATGCAGGAGGACAAGGAGCCGGTGTTCGATGCCGCCGAGGCGTGGGCGCTGTCGTTGGCTGCCACCGCCGGGATGGTGCGCGACATGGCGCCCGATGCGGCGCGGATGCGGGAATTTGCCGGCGCGGGTTACGCCACGGCCACCGACCTGGCGGACTGGCTGGTGCGCGTGCTGCGGCTGCCGTTCCGGTCGGCGCACCACGTGACCGGACGGCTGGTTGCGCTGGCCGAATCGAAGGGCGTCGAGCTGGCCGGCCTGTCGCTGGCTGAGATGCAGTCCGTCGAGCCGCGGATCACCCAGGACGTGTTCTCGGTGCTCAGTGTCGAGGCGTCGGTCGCGTCGCGCACCAGCGAGGGCGGCACCGCGCCCGAGAATGTCAGGAAGGAGGCCGCGAAATGGCTGGCGGCATTATCATGAAGGTGGTGGGGTCATGAGGGTGGTGGTCCTGTTGCTGCTGGCCGGCTGCCTGCTGAGTGCGTGCGGCAAGAAGGGCGCGCCTGAGCCGCCTGGGCCGCCGAATGAGATCACGTACCCGAGGATCTATCCGACGCATTGACGGGACGCATTGACGGCCGGGGTGATTGGGAGGGAACAACAATGGCCGAGGAAGCCAGATCCAGGGAAGCCAGGTCCAACCAATCCAGACGTTGGGACGAGCCGATCCGCTACCCGGACCCGGACGTGGTGGTGCTCGACCCGCGCTTCGCGCGCATCGTGCTGCCGAACGCGGCGATCGAGCGGATCGCCACCGGCTTCCGCTTCACCGAAGGGCCGGTCTGGTTCGGCGACGGCCGCTACCTGCTGTTCAGCGACATCCCGAGCGACCGGATCTACCGCTGGGATGAGATCACCGGCGACATCGCCGTGTTCCGCGAGCCCTCGCACTACGCCAACGGCAATACCCGTGACCGCCAGGGCCGTCTGCTGACCTGTGAGCATGACACCCAGCGCCTGACCCGCACCGAGCATGACGGCACCGTCGTGGTGCTGGCCGACACGTGGGAGGGCCGCAAGCTGACCGGCCCGAACGACGTGGTGGTCAAGTCCGACGGTACGATCTGGTTCAGCGACAACGGCGCCGGCACCCGCGGCAACTACCTGGGGCACAGCGCGCCGCAGGAGGTGCCGTTCCGCGTCTATCGGCTCGATCCGCGCAGCAACTCGTTGGGCATTGCGATCGACGACATGGTGCGGCCGAACGGGCTGGCGTTCTCGCCCGACGAGAGCCGGCTCTATGTGGTCGATACGCCACACGACCGGCCGAAGAGCACGCGGGTCTATGACATGGTCGAGAACGGGACGCGCGCGGTCAACGGCCGGGTGTTCTTCGATGGCGAGGGCTGGGCGGACGGCATCCGCTGCGACACCGCGGGCAATGTCTGGTGCGGCTTCTCGGGCGGCGAGGGCGAGGATGGGGTGGCGGTGTTCGCCCCGGATGGCACGTTGATCGGCCGGATTCTGCTGCCCGAGCGGTGTGCCAATGTCTGCTTCGGCGGCCGCAAGCGCAACCGCCTGTTCATGGCGGCGAGCCAGTCGGTATATGCGCTGTATGTCGAGGCCCAGGGGGCGACGGTAGGGGCAAGAGTGGGGGCAACATTGGGGTGAGGGCGGCTTCGTGGTGAAAACAGCGCGCTCCGGCATCCCGAACACGCCGGCATGAAAAGTCCGGTTGCATCATGAACACGCGTGCCTCACAAAGCGCGGATGCGACACAAAACGTCGATGCGACCGGGCAAGGCGATCAAGCGCCTCGACATCTATATCTTTCGTCAGATCCTGCTGGCGCTGGTGCTCGCCACCGGCGGGCTGACCGCGCTGATCTGGCTGACGCAGTCGCTCCGGTTCATCGACCTGGTGGTCAACCGCGGCCTGTCGCTGCTCGTGTTCCTGCACCTGACCGGGCTGCTGATCCCCAGCTTCATTGCGGTCATCCTGCCGATCACCACCTACGTGGTCATTCAGTTCACCTATCAGCGCATGACCACCGACCGGGAGCTGACGGTGATGCGGTCCGCCGGCCTCTCGCCGTGGGCGCTGGCCCGCCCTGCCCTCGCCGTGGCGCTGCTGGCGACCATCCTCGGCTACGGGTTGAGCCTGTGGGGCGTGCCGGCCAGCCTGGCGGCGTTCAAGCAGTACCAGTGGGAGATCCGCAACCGCCTGGCCGCCTTCCTGCTGCAGGACGGGGTGTTCACCCCACTTTCGGACAAGCTGACGGTCTATGTCCGCTCCCGCGACCCGGACGGTACGCTGCACGGCATCCTGGTCGATGACGCGCGCGACTCGACCGCGCATGCCACCATCCTGGCGCAGAGCGGCCGGTTGATCGAGGGCCCGAACGGGCCGCAGGTGCTGCTGATCGACGGCAACCGCCAGGAGATCGACCACCAGACCGGCCGGCTGGACATGCTGACCTTCAAACAGAACGAGATCGACCTGAACAGCGCCAACAAGGATGACACCGCCCGCCCGGCCGACATGTCCGAGGTGCCCCTCGGCGCCCTGCTGGATCCCCATCCGTATTTCGAACGGGACAAGCCGAAATGGCTGGCCGAGGGCTACAAGCGGCTGAGCGCGCCGCTGACCACCCTGTCCTACGCCATGGTGGCGCTGTTCTCGGTGCTGGGCGGAGTCTTCCGCCGCCACGGCGGGTTCATGCGGCCGCTGCTGACCGTGCTGGCCATGGTCGGGCTGCTGGCGCTGGGCCTCGCCTTCGGCACGCTCGCGGCGCGCGACAACAAGCTGATCTTCCTGCTCTGGGTGCACGCGTTGCTGCCCGGCCTGGTGTGCGCCTGGCTGCTGTTCGGCCCGTCGCCCCGGCTGCGCCAGGCGGCTGGGAGCGGCAAGGCGATCGACACACGCCCGCAGGAAGCCTGACGCACCATGCTGGGCGCCGTCACCTTGTCGCTGTATATCGTGCGGCAGTTCGCCTTCTCGGTCATCGCCATGCTGCTGGCGCTGGCTGGGCTGGTCGCGATGTTCGATTTCATCGAACTGCTGCGCCGCTCCGCCAGCCACCCCGAGGTGAGCTTCGGCCTGGTCAGCCAGATCGCCGCGCTGCGCCTGCCGTATGAGGCGATCCAGATCCTGCCGTTTGCCGTGCTGCTGGGCGGCATCCTGTGTTTTTGGCGGCTGACCCGCTCCTCGGAGCTGATCGTCGCGCGCGCCGCCGGGGTTTCAGCGTGGGAGTTCCTCGCCGCGCCGACCCTGTGCGCGCTGCTGTTCGGGGTGATTGCCACGACCCTGGTCAGCCCGGTGTCCTCGGTGATGCTGGCGCGGGCTGAGGCGCTGGACAACGCCTACCTGCAGACCGGCGGCGGGCCGCTGGCGCTGAACGGCGGCCAGCTTTGGCTGCGCCAGGCGGACCGCGGGCTGTCGCCCAAGGGGGTCGCCATCATCCATGCCCAGCAGGTCAGGCTGAACGGCAAGCAGCTCAGCGCGCAGCAGGTCAGCGTGTTCCGCCTGGATGAGCAGGACCGGCTGCTGTCGCGCATCGAGGCGGCCAACGCCGTGCTGCACCGCGGCGACTGGGAACTGGACAATGCCCGCTCGATCCGGCCCGACCAGATGCCCGAGGCACCGCGCACCATGTCGTTGCCGACCGACCTGACGGTCTCCCGCGTGCAGGAGAGCTTTGCCTCGCCGGACACACTCTCATTCTGGGCGCTGCCGGGGTTTATCGCCCTGCTCGACCGGTCCGGCTTTTCCTCACTCCGGCACCGGCTGCACTTCCAGGCGCTGCTGGCGCTGCCTCTGCTGGCCGCCACCATGACACTTGTTTCGGCCGGTTTCTCGATGCGCCCGGCCCGACGCGGCGGTGTCGCCCGGATGATCGGCAGCGGGGTGGCGGCCGGGTTCGCGCTGTTCGTGGTGTCGAAGGTCGCCGAGGAGATCGGCCAGTCCGGGGCGCTGCCGGTGGCGTTGGCGGCCTGGGCGCCGGCCGCCGCCGGGCTTATGCTCGCAATCGCGCTACTGTTACACACGGAAGACGGCTGAGAATGCTTCATCAACCGCGAGCGCCCCTGATCAACGTCCTTTGGGGACGGGGTCTCTCCAGCCGTCGCAACCGGCTACTCCTACCGCATCACGCCCTGGGCGCGCTGTTCGCACGACACGCCCTAGGCGCGCTGTTCGCGAGACGCCCGCCAGGCATGCTGTTCGCAAGACGTGTTCCTGCGCAGCTGGCGGCCTTGCTGCTGGCCTGCGGC
>DASQVN010000003.1:0-4565 GCA_035640755.1 Rhodopila sp. | reverse complement strand
GCCGTGCGTACGCCCCGGATTTGGAGTGCCGCTCGCTCGAAGAGCGCCTCGACACGTCCGCCGCCGCCGGCGAACTCGTCTTCCATGTGTTCGGCGCGATCGCCCACTTCGAGCGGCGCCTCATCGTCGAGCGTACCCGTGACGGCATCGCTGCCGCCCGAGCCCGCGGAAAGCGTCCTGGCCGGGCCACCGCTCAATGAGGAGAAGTTGCAGGCCGCGCTAACGCTGATCCGCAGCGGTCTGTCGCCCAGCCTTGCCGCCCACCAGGTAGGTCTCGGCCGATCAACGCTTTATCGCGAGCTTGCCCGCATCCCCGATGTCGTGCAGCGACCGGCTTAGCGTACACCGCTGGAGAGAATCCCACGCGACCCCGTTCACGGACTGAACGGTCCGACCTATGCCATGCCAACCTGAAGACGAGCGAGCTGATCGCGGCGCTGGCTTCAGCGTAAATCTCGGTGGGCCTTCAAACACTAACGAAGGAAACACGGAAGCGAAGGAGAAGTGGCCGATGCCTAACTTGCGCTCATTGCGACAATTGAAGTCGCAGCCGGACGGAGGGATCAGCTCCTAGCCTTGCTCAGGGCGCAGCCCCGCTCGATCTGACCACCCTGCCCTTCTCAGCGGATCGCAACCGGCACAAAGGATCATTCTCGCGATTGAAGACGATCTGCCGCTGATGCGGCCGGTGGGTGGCGGTTCTTGCCGCGCCGGAGCGCCCCTGATTGTGAATCAGCACTGAATCCATTTCGGCGCTGATTCACAGCCACGGCGGGAAGCGGTCCGGAAGGTGCTCCGGCGCGGCATCGAGTCCGGCGAGTTCCGTGCAGAGCTGGATCTGGAGGCCGCGATTGATGCGCTGTATGGCCCGGTTTTCTACCGCCTCCTTGTCGGCCACGGCCCGCTGAGCCAAGCCTGGACCGAGCGCGTCGCCGAGATCGTTCTCGACGGCTGCAGGACGGACGGTGGGCTCGATCGGGCTCCCTTAGCGCCCGCCGCCGGCGCTGGTTTTGCGGAAAAGGCCTCCTGAGGACGGCTTGCGGCAGATCGCGACGGAGACGGCGGCATCAGGCGGGAAGGTACGAAATGACCCTTGCAGAACGGCAGTGATGCACCGTGCAGGCCCGCATTTAGTGAAACATGGTTGGTTGTTGCAGAGCGGCGGTATTGTTGAGAATCTAGACTAGCGCTTCGCCGGCTGGTGCACGTTGTGGCATAGGGAAGAACGGCCCGACGCCTGACAATCACAAACACAATCACGTCGTGGGAGTGTGTCATGAAGCCGATGAATGAAAAGCATCTCGCCATTCTACGCCGGCACATGGTCGAGTGGATCGAGATCTGCGTCGAGCTGACGAGTGACGAGCTGGGGCAAGACGCGCTCGATGACCGGGTGCTCGCGGCCATGCGACGGGTGCCGCGGCATCTCTTCGTGCCGCCCTCTCTGGCGTCTGCCGCATATCAGGACTCAGCTCTCCCGATCGGCTTTGATAAGACGATCTCACAACCGTTTATCGTTGCGCTCATGACCGATCTCCTCGCCCCCCAGCAGCCTGATCGCGTGCTGGAGATCGGCACGGGCCTCGGGTACCAGACCGCCATCCTAGCGGAGCTTGCCGGCCGGGTGTGGAGTGTCGAGATTGTCGAGGAACTTGCCAGCGCGGCTGAGATGCGACTGCGCCGGCTTGGTTACTCCGCAGTCGGTCTTCGCATCGGTGACGGCTCTCGCGGATGGGCCGAGCACGCGCCGTATGACAAAATTCTGGTGACCGCTGCCACCGATCAGCCACTGCCAGCATTGCTTGAGCAGCTCAAGCCAGGCGGACGTATGGTTCTGCCACTGGGGCCCGATGATGCTCAGCGGCTCGCCGTCTTCGACAAGGATCAGCATGGATCAACCCGCCTCCGAGAAACCATCCCGGTACGCTTCAGCCGGCTTGAGACAGTCCTCTGAGCCGAACTGCCTGAACAGGCTGGCGGGTGGTCTGCAGAATCTTCGCCCCGTGCTGCGCCTTACGGCACCAGGACACCGGGGTTGAGAATCCTCTTGGGGTCGAGCACGCTCTTTGCCGCGTCGAGCGCCCTGCCGAACAGCTCGGGCCGCTGCTCCCGGTACCATGGCATGTGGTCGCGTCCGACTGCATGATGGTGCGTGATCGTCCCGCCCGCCGCGAGCAACGCATCGGACGCGCGGGTCTTGATATGCCGCCACTGCTCCAGAAGCTGGCCAAGTGTGCCACTTGCATTGAAGGTGTAATACGGCGCCGGGCCATCAGGATAGACATGGGTGAACCGGGCCGAGACGGTCCCGGGCCGGCCGGTCGCCTCCTTGATCGCTGCCTCGGTCGCCGCACGCACGGCGGTGTGGAAGGCTTCAAACCGGTCCCAGGTCACCGCGCTCTCGAATGTGTCGTTGATCACGCCCAGCGGCACGGTCAGCTCGCGCGCGTAGGGCATGCGGATGAATGCCGTGCGCCAGCGCAGAGCCGCGCGCTCGTCTGGATGTCGCCGGCCGCCATGGTCCTGGATGAGCTCCACGGCTCGCGTCATCCACGCCTCGACGGGATGATCAGCGGACTCGAAGCCAAGAATGAGAAGGGTCTCTTCATGGTTGTTGATGCCGTAAATACCTGCCTCATCATTGTCGATGACCCGCAGATTGGACGGATACAGCCCGGCCTGGCTGACGGCGCGTACGGCCTTGGCGGCGGCGAACAGGTCGGGGAAGCCGAACACGGCGCCATCACGAAACTGCGGCCGGTGCTGCAGCCGCATCCACGCCTCGGTAATCACCCCGAGGGTCCCTTCCGAGCCAATGATCATGCGGTCCGGGCTCGGCCCGGCACCTGAGCCGGGCAGACGGCGGGATTCCGTGATGCCCACCGGCGTGACGGCGCGAAGGCTTTCGACGAAGTCGTCGACATGGGTATAAAGTGTGGCGAAGTGTCCGCCTGAGCGTGTAGCGATCCAGCCACCGAGGGTGGAGAACTCGAAGCTCTGCGGATAGTGCCGGATGGCGAGACCGTGTGGCTTCAACGCCGCCTCGATCGCTGGACCTCGAATACCGGCTTGAATGCGCGCGGCGCGGCTCGTCTCGTCGACCTCGAGAACGTGGTTGAGCTGACGCAGATCGAGGCTGATAGCACCAGCATAGTGGTCGCCAACAGCTGGCTCGACACCCCCCACGACCGAAGAGCCGCATCCGAAAGGAACGACTGCGACGTTCCCCCCACTCGCCCAGTCAAGCACGGCGGCCACATCCGCTTCGCTCGCAGGGAGGGCGACAAGGTCCGGCGCGTTGAAGTCCCGGTTGTAGGCGCGCACCGTCTCTGGGTACGACTTGCCATAGGTGTGCAGGAGCCGTTCATAGGGATCGTCCGTGAGGATCTGGGCAAGCACGCCAGGCGCTCTGATTCGCGGCGCGCGCAAGTGGATGTCGGCCACCTGCGGCGGCGCGGTCAGACGGGGCTCGATGCCGAGGCGATCGGAAATGAAGCGAAACAGATGTTCTCGTTCGGCCTCATCGAGCCCTGTGTTCTCCATGCCCCAGCCATAGAACTTCAGGCGTCCATCCATGACATGATCTCCTTCCGGACCCTGTCGTCTGTCACTGGCGGCCTGCGAGTCAGCCTCTTGCTTTCTCGCGCGTGCTCGCAATGACCCAACCGAGTGCACCGCAAGTGTGAGAGAGAGCAGCGGCCGGAGAGATGATGAGGATCTGCGCGACATAGCCTACAAGGGCTCGCTACCTCCGCTCTATCCCATTGATCATTGAGACGCCTCCTGCGGCAGACCGCAAAACGACAGTAGGTCAGCTCACGCGGCACTCAAACTTTGCTCGTTCAGTCCTGAGCTTAGCCCGAGTTACTCGGGCCAACATAAGCCGCCGTAAGTTAAGCCTATAGGGCATAACGGTAAAGCTGATCCTCGCACTGACAGAGCTGGACAGCGGTATGGGACTGAGGTGGTCCCTGGAATCCCCCGATCCCGAGCAGCCCTGAGGCTGAGAACGCTCATAAGATAGGTCATACGAGCGCACCGACACCACGCATTGGGGTGATTACCCGCCAGCGAGCGGCGTTGAACCGCGCCGGGTTTGCCGGAGGCGGGTTGGTTTGGGTCAGGCGACCATAGCCAGTTGGTTCAGTTGTTCATAGTAGCGTGCCTCGGCCTCGGCGGGCGGGATGTTGCCAATTGGCTCCCCCCGCTCCGGGTCGCCCACCAAGGGGCTCTCGGTCGCTGATTTACCGACACGCGTTGCCAAAATCATATTTATGACAACGCGTGGCAGTAAATCGGGGTGCGGAACTTCCCATAATGGGCGGTTATACGGCCTTCGACGTGTGGACTTTTCCGGCGGCGATACAAGATGTCAAAGCACGGCGGCAGGTGGATTCGCGCGACAGTTGAAGGTCACCGACTTGTTCGCCCGGCCAGACCTGCACACAATGCCCATAATGAAGAACCCAGGATGCCCCCGGGCCGGCGGTGGGGCTGGGGGTAACCGAGGGAGGGTATCATGCGAGCTTTGGCCCTGTTCCTAGCCGTGGGTGTGCTGAGCACGA
>DASQVN010000002.1:0-4275 GCA_035640755.1 Rhodopila sp. | reverse complement strand
CACGTGCGGACCGCCTACTGTGCCCGAGCTCGCAACCGACCCACCCTGAGGCGCGCGTGTTCGGCGTGCAGATCGGGGATTCGCCTGAGAATTTCCGCGTTGGCTACCTGACGGACGCACATCCGGTCACCGAGGAGCTTCTGGCCCAGACGGGCAAGGCTCTGCCGAGCGAGGTCCTGCGGATCGCGGCGCCATGCATCCGGTGCAGCCATCATGACGGGACCGGCTGTCGCCTTGCCACACGGGTGGCCACGATGCTGCCTGCGGTGGTCGGTTCCATGCCGCGCTGCGCGGTCCGGCCGCGCTGTTTGTGGTTTCACCAGGAAGGCCAGAAGGCGTGCCTGCGCTGCCCCCAGGTTGCCACCACGACGCGGACGGCAACGGCATTCGACGAAGAGGTGGCCGGGCTGCCGGCGCAGCCGGCCACGGATGTTCCTCCACTGTAAGGAGGTGATGCCGGCACACCCTTGACCGCGGCGGGACACGGGCCTCCACTCGGCGGACGGGAGGTACGTCGCATGGTGTATATTCGCCCGCTCGGGCCGCAGATCGGGGTCGAGGCATCCGGCATCGACCTGAAATCGATCACCGAGGACGAGTTTGCTCGCCTCTATCAGGCGTGGCTTGATCATAACGTGCTGGTGGTGAAGGACCAGGAGCTGGGGCTTGGCGATTTCCTGGCCTACAGCCGCCGGTTCGGCATTGTCACGCCGCATCCGTCGAAGAGCACGCGCCATCCGGAGGTTCCGGAAATCACCCTGCTTGGCATGAACAAGTTCCGCGCGGACGGCACCCTGGATCAGGCCATCTACCGGCGCGGGGCGGAGAACTGGCACACCGACGGCGCCTATGACGAGGTACCGTTCAAGGCGACCCAGCTCTATGCCCTGGCGATTCCGGATACCGGCGGCGATACGCTGTTCGCCAGCGGCTATGCGGCGTATGCGGCGCTGCCAGAGCGGCTGAAGGACCGGCTGGAGGGGGTGCTGGGCGCCTTCACCTACGGCGGGCGCACGAAGGCTCAGGCACTGCTGAACCCGGAGGATCGGGACCGGCCGCCGGTGTTCCATCCGATCATCCGCACGCATCGCGAGACCGGGCGCAAGTCGCTGTATTTCGATCCCGGCAAGATCATGTACATCGAGGGCGCGGACCCGGCGGAAAGCGATGCGCTGATCGACGAGCTGACCGGGCTGATGATCCAGCCGGACGGCGAATACAGGCACAAATGGTCCGTTGGAGATGTCGTGATCTGGGACAACCGCTGCTCCTACCACCGGGCGGCCGGGGATTATCCGCCGGAGCAGGACCGGATTCACTGGCGGACCTCGATCAAGGACTGGGATGCACGGGACTGGGATGCGAAGGGCCACGGGTAGGACGGCCAGCGAGGAAGGACATGTCGGATGACCCATGGGATGATTTGCGCTCCGCAGCCTGAGGCGGCGGAGGCCGGCGCGGATGTGCTGCGGGCCGGCGGCAATGTGGTGGATGCCGCGGTGACCGCGGCGCTGGTGCAGACCGTCGTGGACCCGCAGATGTGCGGCATTGCGGGCATGGGGTGCATGCATTTGTATCTACCGTCGCGTGGGGTGCACCTGACGCTTGATTTCCACGGCCGTTCGCCGGCGGCGGTGCGGCCCGACATGTGGGCGGACCGCATCGTGCGGGAGGCGGACGACGGCTGGGGCTTCATCCTGCGCGGCCGGGAGAATGAGATCGGCTACCAGTCCATCACCACGCCGCGCACGCTGGCGGCGCTGGACCATGCGCTGCGGCGCTACGGCACGATGTCGTTGGCCGAGGCGATGCAGCCGGCCATCGCCTATGCCGAGGAAGGTTGCCTGGTCCGGCCGCACATGACGGAGTTCTGGCACCGGCCGCCGGTGGCGGGGCGGGCGGGCAACATCGGCATTGTCACGAAGTTTCCGGCAGCGCGGAAGATCTACACCGATGCGGACGGGCAGCCGCTGCGCACCAACGCGGTGCTGCGCAACCCGGACATGGCGACGACGTACCGGCGGATCGCCGAACAAGGGGCGGTGGAGTTCTACGGCGGGGAGATCGCACGCCGCATCGTCGACGACATGCGCGCCAATGGCGGGCTGATCAGTGAGGCAGACCTGGCGTCCTGCGCGCCCGAGGAAACCGTGCCGCTGTGGGGCACGTATCGCGGGCTGCGCATCGCGACCAACAACCCGCCGGGCGGCGGCATCATGCTGGTCGAGATGCTCAATATCCTGGAGAATTTCGATCTCGCCTCACTTGGTCATAACGGCCCCGAATATATCCGCGTGGTGGCGGAGGCCATGAAGATCGCCACGGCCGACAAGGACGCCCATGTCGGCGATCCCCGGTTCGTCGATGTGCCGGTCGGGCGCCTGACCTCGAAGGCGTATGCGCGGGAGATGGCGGAGCGGATCCGGCGGCGGGAGAAGATGCCGGTGCCGCGCTACAACGCCGGGGGAGCAGAGAGCCGGCATACCACGCAGCTCTGCCTTGCCGATGCGGACGGCGATGCGGTGACGATGACGCATACGCTGGGGCAGCCGTCGGGGGTGATCACCGACGGGCTGGGGTTCATGTACAACGGCGCGATGGCGGTGTTCGACCCGCGGCCGGGGCATGCTGGGTCGCTGGCGCCGGGGAAGTCGCGGTTCTCGGCGCTGTCACCGACAATCGTGTTCAAGGGGGATCGGCCGTTCCTGATCCTTGGGGCGCCTGGCGCGACGTATATCACGATGGGCAACCTGCAGGTGATGCTGAACGTGATCGATTTCGGCATGACGGCCGAGTCCGCCGTGAATGCGCCGCGCTTTGCCGCGGTTTCGGATACGGTGGAGCTATCGAACCGGATCTTGCGATCATGCGAGCGGGCGCTGGTGGCGGAGGGGTATCCGGTCAGGCGGCACGCCGAGAGCTATGCGTTTGCCTGGGTGCATGCGATCCGCGTCACGGACGGCGGCATGGATGGCGGGGCCGATCCGGCGACCGGGGGGCTTGTGGTGGCGGTGTAGGCGGGGTGAGCGGCTGTTGGCGCACCGGGCGTGCGGTCCGTTGTGGCGCGGATGGGGGTGGGTGGCCGGGTCGAGCCCGGCCATGACGGAGGCGCAGTGCTGATGGCTCGGGTCAGTAGCCGCGCGTGCCTGGGGCTTCGGTTTCGTTAGCGTCGAAGTTGCACTCGACGGAGATGCCGTCGGGGTCGAGGTAGAACAACTGGGTCATGTTGAAGCGGGGCAGGACGCGTTCATCGAACTTGATGCCGCGCTTCTGCAGGTTGTCGCGCATCTCCTTCAGGCCGTTGCAGGCGAAGGCGATGTGGTCCAGGCGGCCGGTCGCGGCGGGGGCGGCGGCGCTGTCGGGGATCTGGGGGTCCTCCTCCCGCCGGCCGATCAGGTGCACGGTGGGGACGCCGCCGCAGTACAGCCAATAGCCGGGGAAGGGCAGGGGCGGCCGTTCGCCGACCGTCAGGCCGACGACGTCGCAGTAGAAATCCTTGGTCTGCTCCAGGTCGCGCACGCGGATGGTGTAGTGGTTCAGTGATTCGGCCGGCATTGTATCCTCCCTGTTCAGAACTGGTTTTCCGGTGGCAGGCCCAGCATGATCTGGCCAACCGATTCAAAGTGCAACTGGCGGCCCTGGGATTGCTGGGCGACGGTGTGCATGTCGCGCAGGCGGCGCTCGAACGGCTGATCCTCGAACACGGCGACGGAGCCGGCGCAGTGGAAGAGGGTGTTCACCGCCTCCCGCGATTGCTGGATGGCCCAGGTGGAGGCGAGGCGGATCATCGCGGCCTGGTGCTTCGTCATTTCGCCGTGCCGGGCGACGTGGTCGTAGACCTCATCCAGCGTGGTGTGCAGGAAGGCGCGGGCGGCGTGCCAGCGTGCCTCGGACTGGGCGAGCTGCGACTGGACGACGTTATTCTCCCGCATCGGCTTGGCGGCGCCGCGGGAGACCTTGGCGGCGGGCAGCGCCAGGAAGGCATCGATCAGGCCGCGGGCGATGCCGAGGCCGACGCCGGCAAAGCCGGAGGCGTAGAGCTGGTTGCTGGTGAAGCGGTAGACCGGACCGTCCTGCCTGCGGTCCCGCGGGTCGTCGCGCAGGATGGCCCGTTCGTGCGGCACGAACAGATCCTTCACGGTGTATTCGTTGCTGGCAGTGCCGCGCAGGCCGAGCGTGTGCCAGATATCGGTCATCACCGCGCTGGACCTGGGGAACAGCATGGTGCGGACCTCCTTGCGGCCGGCGACACGCATGTGGGCGCCGAGCCAGGTG
>DASQVN010000001.1:0-5164 GCA_035640755.1 Rhodopila sp. | reverse complement strand
CGCGGGCTA
Organism: Rhodopila sp.; assembly: GCA_035640755.1. GTDB lineage: Bacteria > Pseudomonadota > Alphaproteobacteria > Acetobacterales > Acetobacteraceae > Rhodopila. The sequence continues at coordinate 5,155 of DASQVN010000001.1, read as the reverse complement.
TGCCCTCGGAGCAGATCACCGACGAAATCTGGCAGGAAGACCTGGACCTGAAGCTATTTGCGGCGATCCGGCTCACTCGGCTGGTTTGGCCCGGCATGAAATCCCGCAAATGGGGCCGGATCATCAATGTGCTGAATACCGGGGCCAAGGCGCCGCGCGCCAACGGGGCGCCTACGGCAGTATCGCGCGCAGCCGGCATGGCCTTCATGAAGGTGCTGGCCAATGAGGGCGCCCCGCACGGCATTCTGGTGAACGGCATGCTGGTCGGGTTGATCGATTCCGACCAGCACCGGCGGCGGCACCAGCGCGAAGGGGCGAACGTTTCTTATGAGGAGTTCACGGCAAAGCTGGGCGCCAACGTACCCCTCGGTCGGATCGGCAAGGCGGAGGAATTTGCCGCGATGGCGTGCTTCCTGTGCAGCGACCGTGCCGGATTCACCACAGGAACCGCGATCAACATGGATGGGGGCGCCAGTCCGGTCGTCTGATCCGACGTTCAGGCGCCGCGGCGCTGGGCAAGTGCCGCGGCCAACTCGATCGCCGCTATCAGGCTGGTGGGTTCCGCGATCCCCTTGCCGGCGATGTCGAATGCCGTGCCGTGATCGGGCGAGGTGCGCACGATCGGCAGGCCGAGCGTGACGTTGACGCCGTGGTCCATGTCCAGCGTCTTGAGTGGGATCAAGGCCTGGTCGTGGTACATGCAGATCGCCGCGTCGTAGCGAGTGCGGGCCTTGGCGGTGAACATCGTGTCCGGCGGCCAGGGGCCGGAAACGTCGATGCCCTCGGCCCGCAGGGCATCGATCGCGGGCTGGACGAGGGTGATTTCCTCGGTGCCCAAGGCGCCCTGCTCCCCGGCATGGGGGTTCAGGCCGGCGATGGCGAGCCGCGGCGCTGCGATGCCGAAATCCAGCCTGAGTGCCGCCTCGGTCGTGCGGGCGTGAGCGACGATCATGTCGGTGGTCAGCATGGCGAGGGAGTCGCGCAGCGAGGCGTGCACCGTCACCGGGACGACACGTAACGACGGGCTCGCCAGCATCATGATTTGCTGACCGGAGGCGCCGGTCAGCGCCGCCAGGAATTCGGTATGGCCAGGGTAGCTGAAGCCAGCCTGATACAGGGCCGCCTTGTTGATCGGGTTGGTGACCACGGCGCTGACCGTGCGGTCCGTGGCAAGGCGGGTTGCCTTCTCGATGGATTTGACGACCGCACGGGCGTTGGCCGGGTTGGGCTGTCCCGGAACCGGATCGGCTTCCAGGCGGACCGGGAAAACGGGCAAGCCGGCAGGAAATACCTCGGCCGCCTCGTCTGGCCGCGCAATGCGAATCGGGATCGGCAGGCGCATCGCCGCTGCAAGCCTCTCCAGCCGCGCCGGGTCATCCAGTCCGATGAAAGCCGGCCCGGAGCCGCGCAGGGCAAGCCAGGCCTTCAGTGTCAATTCCCCGCCAATGCCGGCGGGATCGCCCATTGTCAGTGCAAGCGTCATCCTGTTCACATATGGAGCGCTCGGCCGTCAGCCGCCAGCGCGGCTTCCTTCACGGCCTCACTGAGGGTCGGGTGGGCATGGCAAGTACGGGCGACATCCTCGGCCGAGGCACCGAACTCAATTGCAGTGGTGAGTTCGGCGATCAGGGTGCCGGCATCGGGGCCGATGATATGCGCGCCCAGCAGCCGGTCGGTCCCCTTCTCCGCCAGCACCTTCACGAAGCCGTCCGTGTCGCCCATCGCGCGCGCCCGACCGTTGGCGGTGAACGGAAACTTGCCGACCGTATAAGCGATGCCCGCAAGCTTCAGCTCATCCTCGGTACGGCCGACCGAAGCGACCTCGGGCCATGTGTAGACGACGCCGGGGATGGCATCGTAGTTGACATGGCCGGCCTGGCCGGCAAGGCGCTCGGCGATTGCCACCCCCTCTTCCTCGGCCTTGTGGGCGAGCATCGGACCGGCGATGACATCGCCGATGGCGTAGATGCCCGGCACGTTGGTGGCGTAATGCGGGTCAACCTTGATGCGCTTGCGGTCATCCAGTTCCACCCCGACGCTCTCCAGGCCGAGGTCGTCGGTGTAGGGGCGACGGCCGATGGCCACCAGCACGACATCGGCCTGCAGGGTTTCGGGGTTGCCGCCCTTTACGGGTTCGACCGTCAGGCTGACGCCGGTATCGCTGGCTCTGGCACCGGTGACCTTGGTGCCGAGGCGGAACTTGATACCCTGCTTCTGCAGGATGCGTTGGAAGGCCTGGCCGACCTCGGCGTCCATGCCGGGGACGATGCGGTCGAGGAATTCCACCACCGTGACCTCGGCACCGAGGCGGCGCCAGACGCTGCCCAATTCCAGCCCGATATAACCAGCGCCGACCACGACGAGGTGGCCGGGCACCTCGTCGAGCTCCAGCCCGCCGGTGGAGGTGACAATGCGCTTCTCGTCGACCTCGACGCCTGGGAGGGGTACGCTGTCGCTGCCGGTGGCGATGACGATGGCCTTGGTGGTGTAGGCGGTGCCGTCAACCTCCACCGTGTCGGGCGCAGTGATCCTGCCGGCGCCCTTCAACCAGGTGACCTTGTTCTTGCGGAACAGGAATTCGACACCCTTGGTGTTGGCGGTGACGACCTCTCCCTTGCGGGCCTGCATGCGGGCGAGGTCGAGCTTGACGCCTTCGACCAGCACGCCGTGGTCCTCCAGGGCGTGCTTCGCCTTCTCGAACTCCTCCGAGGATTGCAGCAGGGCCTTGGAGGGGATGCAGCCGATATTCAGGCAGGTGCCACCCAGGGTGGCACGCTTCTCCACGCAGGCTGTCTTGAGGCCAAGCTGCGCAGCGCGGATGGCGCAGACGTAGCCGCCGGGGCCGGAGCCGATGACGATCAGATCGAAGGAGTCGGGCATGGGGTCCTCGGACAGGTCAGTGAGGCACCTCTCGCCGTCATGACCGGGCTCGACCCGGCCATCTGCGCACAGGCGGTGGTGTGGGGCGGACGTCGCGTTGCCGGCGGGGGACGGATGGCCTGGTCAAGCCCGGCCATGACGATCAAGGGCAATCGGATCGGTGTGTTCACAGGTCCAGCAGCAGGCGGCGGGGGTCTTCGACGCCTTCCTTGACGCGGACCAGGAACGAGACGGCTTCCTTTCCATCGACGATACGGTGGTCGTAGGAGAGCGCGAGGTACATCATCGGCCGGATTTCGATCTTGCCGCCGACCACCATTGGGCGCTCCTGGATCTTGTGCATCCCCAGGATCGCTGACTGCGGCGGGTTCAGGATCGGGGTGGACATCAGGCTGCCGTAGATACCGCCGTTGGTGATGCTGAAGGTGCCGCCGGTTAGTTCTTCTAGCTTGAGGGCGCCGTCGCGGGCGCGGCGGCCGAAATCGCTGATTGCCGCCTCGATCCCAGCGAAGCCGAGCTGATCGGCATCGCGGATGACTGGGACGACCAGGCCACTCGGACCACCAACGGCGATGCCCATGTGGACGAAGTTCTTATAGATAACATCGTCGCCATCGATCTCGGCATTCACCGCCGGGAATTCCTTCAGCGCGGCGCAGCAGGCGCGGACGAAGAAGCTCATGAACCCGAGGCGGACGCCCTTGTGCTTCTTCTCGAATGCATCCCGGTACTCGGCGCGGAGTGCCATGACCGCGCTCATGTCCACCTCATTGAAGGTGGTCAGCATGGCGGCGGTGTTCTGTGCCTCCTTCAGCCGCGCGGCGATGGTGCGGCGCAGGCGGGTCATCTTGACGCGCTGCTCACGCGGTTCATCGGTGCGCGGGAGCTTTGCTGCGGGAGGCGGGGGGGCAGCCGGTGTGGGACGGTTCAGGAAGGCCAGCACGTCGCCCTTGGTGATGCGCCCGTCCTTGCCGGCGCCGGCGCCGACATCCGCGGGCGAGATCCTGTTTTCCTCCAGCAGCTTCGCTGCAGCGGGAAACGGCGCGGATGCTGGCCGGGAGACCGGACCCAGCGGCCGCGGAGGAGGATGAACGCCGGCCGGCGGGTTGGCAGCGGGCCGCGCCGCCTCCGCCACCGGCGGGGTGCTGGCGGCACGTGGTTCGGCGGCGGCCGGGGCGGGAGACGCCTTGGGCTTCGGGGTGGCGGCAGATTTCGCCGGGGCGGCGCCGGCACCAGCTGCATCTACCAGGCCCAGCACGGCGCCTACCTCGACCTCGGTGCCTTCAGGGACGCCGATCGAGGCCAGCACGCCGGCGGCCGGCGCGTTCACCTCGACCGTGACCTTATCAGTTTCGAGCTCAACGAGGGGTTCATCGGCGACGACAGGTTCGCCCTGCTGCTTGATCCAGCGGGCGACCGTCGCGGTCGTAACGCTTTCGCCCAAGGTGGGCACTACAATCTCGGTCGCCAATGCGATCTATCTCCAAGCGGGATGAGACGGTCGCCGTTTAATGCGTTTTGGCTGAAAGCGCATTAGGGCAGCATCCGTCACAGGCAATTTGCGCGCCCACACGTCCGACACCTTCAAAAAGCCAACATTAGGCCAGGCCGAGCACGGTGGATACCACCCGGGACTGCTCAGCCATGTGGGTGCGGGCGAGGCCGGTCGCGGGGCTCGCGGCGGCTTCGCGGCCGACGTAGATCGGACGGTTAACCTTGGTATCGAGTCTGGCCAGCACCTTCTCGATCCGCCGATCGACGAAGTTCCAGGCGCCCATATTCTCAGGCTCTTCCTGGCACCAGACGAAGTCGGCGTTCACGTAGGGCGCAAGGATGCGCATCAGCGTGTTTTCCGGGAAGGGGTAGTACTGCTCCAGCCGGATGATCGCGACGTCCTTCATGTTATGAGAGCGGCGTTCGGCCAGAAGGTCATAGTACACCTTGCCCGAGCACAGCACGACGCGGCGAATCTCCTCGGGCGGCCCGATCTCATCAATTTCGGGAATCACATAGCGGAAGCGCGTGCCCTCGGCGAAGTCGGACAGCGGCGAGACGGCCAGCTTGTGCCGCAGCAGGGACTTCGGCTCGAACACGATCAGCGGCTTGCGGAAGTTGCGATGCAATTGCCGGCGCAGGGCGTGGAAGTAGTTGGCCGGCGTGGTGATGTTGCACAGCCACATGTTACGTTCGGCGCAGAGCTGCAGATAGCGCTCGATGCGGGCCGAAGAGTGTTCAGGCCCCTGCCCTTCGTAGCCATGCGGCAGCAGCATCACCA